>JAYRXP010000290.1:0-18521 GCA_041917395.1 Paludibacter sp. | reverse complement strand
TTTGAAACAAAGGTTCCATTTTCTGTCCAGTTTACAAAACGATACGACCCGCTTGCAGGTGTTGCCGTAAGTGAAACACTTGCACCCGCATCTTTCGCTCCGCCACCCGAAACACTGCCTTTTGCTCCATCACTTGATGAAACCGAAATACTATAGCTTGCCAGCGTAGTAACTGAGATTACGTTGGAGTTGGCGCTGGTACTGTTTGGACTTGTTGCACGAACACGATAATAGTAAGTTGTGTTAGGAGAAAGGCCGTTAAATATGCGTGAACTACCAGACATTGTCATACCATTATAAAATCCTACAATGTTTGTAAATGCCTCATCGTAAGCTAAATCAACAACGTATCCCGTTGCATCTGACACAGTATTTGTATTTGCTGTAAAAGACGAAGATGTTACACTTGTAGCAACAGTCGCAGTTGGTGTTGAAACCTGGCTGGTAGTAACAGAAATAACATTGGAACTCACACTGGTACTATTGCTACCAACAGCGCGAACACGATAGTAATACGTGGTGTTGGGGGAGAGACCTGTAATACTCGAACCCGATGTTGATTGACCTGAAATTGCTTTTGCATTGTAACCTGTTACAAACGATGGAGTCAAAGTTGTATAGCCAATTGAAACATCATCTATTAAAGTATAATTACCTCCACAAGCAAATATAATTTTAACATCTGAGCTATTATCGTTAACTGCAACAGTATATTGAGACCATGCAGTTGTCAATGCTTTAGTTTCAACAGTGCTTGTAACACTGTTTGCAATTTTCTTAATTACCAGACTTGTAGATGAAGCTGACGCTTTTGCATAAAATGTAACAGAGCCTACATTACTAAATGAAGGCGAAGTTGCAGTACCTGTCGAAGCTTTTAACTGACATGAATAAGTTCCGCTATTTTTATCTGTATTTCTCAAACCGCCATCTACAAAGGCCCAATCACCGGAAGTTAGAGTTAAAGTTGATGAAGAATACCCACTTGATGATAAACCGCTTTCAAAATCTTCAGACTTTGTTGCTGAATTAGAAGTTGAGAAGTTCAATAAGGTACTGACATCTAATAAATAGCCACCAATTGCTCCATTAACTGAAGCCCAATTGGCATCAAAACTTGTTGAAGTAATATTTGAACCTGAAGATGTTATAGGTACAGAAACCGAGGAGGTCGTAAAATTAATTTCATTACCATAGGCAGTGCCAACGCTGTTTGTTGCATATGCTCTGACATAATATGATGTATTATCTGTTAATCCACTTAATGCACTAGTAAATGAACCCGTTCCACTACCATCTATTGTTTTATTTCCATCAATTGTTGGTCCAGAGCTTGTGCCATAACATACACCCTTTGCAGTGACATTTGAACTGCCTATTGATGTTACATTTCCACCAGTTGAAGCACCATTTGAAGTTATTGAACTTATAGCTGTTGTGGATAATGTTGCAACATCTCCGGCTACAATATTAATATTATCAACTGCAAATGGAGGATTTGTCCCTGTACTATTATCATTCACCCATCTAAATTTCAATGTCACTACACCACTACTAACATATGGTGTTAGACTAATTCTTTTATTAGCAAAAGTAGTCGTATTTACAAATTCTTTTGTGCTACTAATTAAAACATCACTCGCTCCGGTATTTATGTAAACTTCTCCATAATCGTAGGTTGTTCCGCTTGTAATTTCACCATTCGATTTCCAGTCAAATGTAAGACTGGCAGCAGTTTGTCCTGTTAAATCAATACGTACTGCAGCGTCTGTTCCTGTTTGTGAAGAAGTCAATGTGTATGCATTTGTTGTTCCACCATCATTCGAAATATACATTGCTTTTGTTCCACCATTATTTGTTGCTGCGCCAATTGCCCATTTATTCGTTCCTGTTGCAGCCAACAACCACTCTGAAGTTGTTCCTTCAAAATCTTGCGAATAAGGCAATGTAACAGGAGTAGTCATTGTTGTTGCGTTGACTGTTTTAATAGTACCACCTGTATAGTAGTTATAAGTTTCGGGATTTACGCCATCCCAATTATATGCAATTATTGCATAATTATATTGTGTATTGCCATTTGGCAAACCTGTATTGTTATATGTAGTTGTCGATGTGCTATTTATATTTGTCACAAACGTTGTACCTGAAGGCATTGTTAACGAAGTTGGAGCTATACCATCTATGATATTTGTTGACGTTGGATTACTTCCAGTTCTTCGTAAAATAATATAACCTTTCGCATTAGTTATTGAACTTGCTGCTGAAAATGTGAGATTGATTTGAGAACTTGATGCTGCTGTAGCTGTAAACGTGCTAGGATGTGCAGATAATTCGGTTGACAATGTTCTGAAAGTTGTTTCCGGACCATAAGCTGTACCAAAGCCATTGGTGGCATAAGCACGAACATAATACAATGTTTGAGCCGACAAACCTGTTATAGAGCTTGTAAAGTCAGCAGTTCCGGTACCATCAGTGGTTTTACTACCTGCAATTGTGGGTGTAGTACTTGTTCCCCAGCATACACCTTTAGCTGTTATCGAGCAATTAGCACCCGATGATAAAGTAGATCCACCTGAACTAGCTGTAGTTGGAGTTATAGTATTAATTGCAACAGTCGATGTAACAGTCGGGTTTACTGAACAAGCAACTGTAGTTGCCTGACTATTTGTTGCAGGCGAAACAGTATTAATCATAGTTGATGTTCCAGTACAGTTCTTTTCATAAGCTTTAAAATAATACGTTGTGCTTGGATTTAATCCAGTTACATTTACGCTGGTTCCACTACCATTAAAAACAACAAAAGTTCCAGTGTTTATTTGAGTTCCAGAACCAAATGAGGCATTGGCAGTGTATGAAGTTCCATCGGCCGGGTCATCAGGAGCACTACCTGCTTTAGCAACTACAATCACACCGTCGCCCGGAGTTCCTCCACGTGACCAGCCAACAGTCATTTGGTCGGAAAGGATATTCGAAAATGTTACAGTTGAAGCTTGGGAGGATGGGTCTGAACAAGTTAAAGCTGTACTGGTTACTGAAACATTATCAATTTGCATTTTATCTCTATTTCCTGCACCTGTCGCTGAACCAGCATAATTATAAAACCTTAATCTTGCAGTTGAAGAGTTATTGAAATTTGATGGAAGTGAAACTGTTGTTACTGAACCTGTGCTCGAACTTGTTTGTTCTAAAACTTGTGCTCCAGTTATTTCTGTAAAGGTTGTGCCATCAGTACTCCAATAAACTCTTAATGAAGTAGGTCTAGTTCCAGATGCATTATCAATGGCAGCCCAATCAAAACTTAATGTACCAGCAGTTCGTCCAGTAAAATCTAATAATAAATCTACAGCAACAGCTTCTGTACTAGCAGAACTTCCAGTAGATAAAAACATCATTGCTTGAGTGCCTTTTTGAAGACCTCCTGCAGTACTAGTAACCCAAGTAGCTGAAGATTTTGTAGTTTTCTTTCCATCTGGAATCGTTCCTGATGAATTAATAGCAACTGAAGACCATCTACTAGCTCCTGTTCCTGATGCAAAATCAGTTCCCCAATTCGCAATATCAGCAAAATTTTCTAAGTAATCTCCTCCTGACATTAAATATGGTGTCGCACTCTTCATTTCCCCATTTCCCAAAACCATTATAAACATCACCAAAATCCCAATAAATTTCATAAAGCCAATGTTTCGTTGCGAAACCACGGAAGAAGTAATATTACCCATAAGTTAAAATATTAAATGTTAATAAGAATGTCGCGTTTTGTTGCGGAAAATAAAAATTTCCGGATTTGTTTTGTTGTGAAAAATGTTGGTTTTAGTTGTTTTTGTAATATAAAACCCTGTCTTTGTTTCTAAAAAACAAAAAACAGGGTTCAAAAGTACAAAATTCTTTTTGAATAATTATACAGTTAGTGTGTTAAAATGTTATGACGTTTCAGTTTTTGTATTCATTCCATTGTTTTGAGTTACAGACGCGTTAAACTTTCTATTCTTTTGATATATGTCACACAATAGCAACACATAGTTTTTACACCAAAAACAGAATGTACTACTGGCATATTACACAGCCTTCGCATTTGGAAAGTTCTCCACGCAGGCGTTTTTCTACCAGCATTTTTATCCGGTCCTTCAGTGCTTCAATCCGAATATCTTCAATTACATCGGCCGTAAAGGCAAACATCAATAAAAGTCGGGCTTCTTTTTCGGGAATACCGCGCTGACGCATGTAGAACAATGCCGATTCGTCCAACTGACCAATGGTGGCGCCGTGCGAACATTTTACATCGTCGGCATAAATTTCCAGCTGCGGTTTGGTGCGCATTTTGGCGGTGCGGTTTAGTAAAATATTCTTGTTGGTCTGGAAAGCAGCGGTTTTTTGTGCATCGCGGGCAACATACAATCTGCCTGTAAATGCTCCTTTTGATACATCATCCAATACATATTTAAATAGCTCGCGACTGTTGCAATTCGGTTTGGCATGAATGATAGAGGTATAATTATCAACCTGTTGATTTTTATCTGCAATTACCATCCCAGCCAACGTTGTTTCGCAATGTTCGCCATCTACATCTATTTCTATAGTGTTACGGGTCAATCCGTTATGTAACGTGATAATGTTTGCCAGTACATTCGACGATTCCTGTTGGTCGATAAGCAACGTGGACAGATTGGTGGTTTTGTTGTGTGTATTTTCGAGTTTGTAATGCTCGTAACTCGCTTTTTCGGCTACAAAAACCTCCGTAACGCGGTTTGTTACAAATCTTACCTCGTCTATTGTGTGGTCACACACCAGAAGTTGCGCTTTTGCACCCTCTTCTAGAATAATCAGGTTGTGGCTGTTGGCCATGTAATCAACATCCGAACGCATAATATTGACCAACTGAACGGGTCGGTCAAGATGTACATTCTTAGGAATATACATAAAAAATCCATCCTGAGCAAAAGCACCGTTAAAGGCAACGAGTCCGTCGTTTTTTTGCGTACTCATTTTTCCGAAATAATCGGCAACCAACCCGGGGTGCGCTTTTGAAACTTCGCTTACGCTACCGATAATCACGCCTTCGGGCAGTGCATCGTTGCGTTTGTCTTTTACAGGATAAAATCCATCGTTCACCACAAAATACAGATACGAATGAATTCCCGGGACGTCGCAGGTAAACACTTCGTAAGGGTTTACCGGTATTTTCAGTCGATTAATATTCAGGCCATAATCAACCGAAAGTGCTTCGGTAATATCGGTGTATTTGTAGTTTTCGAGTAGCGGCGTAGGAAATCCCAGTGCCTCAAACTTCGCAAACGAAGCATCACGCCCGGCATTCATCACTTCGGACGAATGTTGTTTTATCGTCCCGTGATGCGAGTTATATAAGTCGATATATTGTTTTTCCATTTTTAATAATGACATCAGACGACGGACGACAGATTTTCAGAAAACCGTTTATCGATTGTCCGTTGTCAAATTTATTTCAGTTCTACTTCCTGTTTAATCCAGTCATAGCCTTTTTCTTCGAGTTCCAAAGCAAGTGTTTTGTCACCCGATTTTACAATACGACCATCATAAAGTACGTGTACGAAATCAGGCACAATATAATCAAGCAACCGCTGGTAATGTGTAATCACAATACTGGCATTTTCGGGCGATTTTAGTTTGTTTACTCCATTTGCCACAATGCGAAGCGCATCAATATCAAGTCCTGAGTCTGTTTCATCAAGAATTGATAAACGTGGTTCGAGCATGGCCATTTGGAAAATCTCGTTGCGTTTTTTCTCACCACCCGAAAAACCTTCGTTTACCGAACGATTGGTGAGTTTATTATCCATTTCTACCAATTCCTTTTTTTCACGCATCATACGCAAAAAATCGGTAGCCGAAACCGGCTCTTGTCCGCGATATTTCCGTTGTTCGTTGATAGCAGTTCGCATAAAGTTCACCATGCTTACGCCCGGAATTTCTACCGGATACTGAAAACTCAGGAAAATACCTTCGTTTGCACGTTCTTCGGGGGCAAGTTCCAGTAAATCTTTTCCCAAAAATGTAACTTCGCCATGTGTCACTTCGAAAGCCGGATTGCCCGTGAGTACAGACGAAAGCGTTGATTTTCCGGCACCGTTTGGACCCATGATGGCATGTATCTCACCCGGACGAACAGTCAGGTTCAGTCCTTTTAATATTTCCTTGCCGTTGATATTGGCATGTAAGTTCTTAATTTCTAGCATAATTATCCTACACTTCCTTCAAGTGTTATTTGTAATAGTTTTTGTGCTTCCACGGCAAATTCCATGGGCAGTTTATTTAATACTTCTTTGGCATAGCCATTTACGATTAACCCTACCGCATCTTCGGTTGAAATACCGCGTTGATTGCAGTAAAAAATCTGGTCCTCGCTGATTTTCGAAGTTGTAGCTTCGTGTTCCACAATAGCTGTCTCATTGTTCACTTCCATGTAAGGGAATGTGTGAGCGCCGCATTTGTCTCCCAGTAATAAGCTATCGCATTGCGAAAAGTTACGTGCATTTTCAGCTTTAGCACCTACACGCACCAAACCACGATAGCTGTTGTTGCTTACGCCTGCCGAAATACCTTTCGATAAGATGTGACTGCGTGTATTGCGTCCCAAATGGATCATTTTAGTGCCTGTGTCGGCTTGCTGGTGATGGTTGGTTACTGCTACCGAATAAAATTCAGCTGACGAATTATCGCCCTGCAAAATGCAACTCGGATATTTCCAGGTAATTGCCGAGCCGGTTTCCACCTGTGTCCACGACAGTTTGGAATTGTCGCCTTTGCAAATACCGCGTTTGGTTACAAAGTTATAAACTCCTCCATTACCGTTTTTATCGCCCGGATACCAGTTCTGTACGGTGGAATATTTCACTTCGGCATTGCGCATAACCACTATTTCCACAATGGCTGCGTGTAGCTGGTTTTCGTCGCGACTGGGAGCGGTACATCCCTCGAGATAAGATACATAACTATCTTCGTCGGCTACAATGAGTGTCCGCTCAAATTGTCCGGTATTTACTGCATTTATACGAAAATACGTTGACAACTCCATAGGACAACGAACGCCCTTCGGAATGTAAACGAACGAACCATCGCTGAAAACTGCCGAATTAAGTGCTGCATAAAAATTGTCATTTACAGGCACTACGGACGACATGTATTTTTTTATCAAGTCCGGATGATGTTCTACCGCTTCGCTGAACGAGCAAAAAATTATTCCTTTTTCGGCTAATGTTTCCTTGAAAGTGGTTTTTACCGAAACCGAGTCCATAACAGCATCAACAGCTATGCCCGAAAGTGCCATTTGCTCTTCGAGCGGAATCCCTAACTTGTTGAATGTTTTTAATAGCTCCGGATCCACCTCGTCCAGACTTTTCGGTCCGTTGGTTTTAGGGGCGGCGTAATACGATATGCTTTGGTAGTCAATTTCCGGAATTTGTAAATGCGCCCATTCGGGCATTTTCATGCTTTGCCACTGACGGAAAGCTTTCAGGCGGTAATCAAGCATCCATTCCGGCTCATTTTTTTTTGCCGAAATAAGTCGAACCACGTCTTCGTTTAACCCTATGGGGATAATGTCGGTTTCGATATCAGTCGTAAATCCGTATTTGTAATCCGATGAGGTTACTTCGTGTAATATATCTTCTGCCATAAAAATCTGCTTTTTGTTTGCAAAAAGTTTGCAAAGTTACAAAAAAAATCAATCTTTTTTTATAGTTAAATCTGTCAGTTTTTGTTTGATAGCCTAATAACATTCATTGCAATCGCTTTGTTTAATGTCCGGTAAAAATTATTTTGGAAAGGGCTGGCGACTTAAATATGGTTAGCTGTTTTCTGTTTTTAGCATGCAGATATCGGTCAGTTGCTCTCAAAGTAACGTTTAAGTTGATTTTTATCTTACAAAATTACAGTTGTCTGTAGATAAATTAAACAGATTGAAAGAATTGGCTTTGTTAAATTTATTAATTAATGCTAAAGCTGGTTGTTTTGTGCTGCTTATATGACTATATTTGCAAACTATTCATTTTTAATTGTTTGTAATTGAATAGCTTTCCTGAATTTGTAATACTTATTGCTACAATAAATGCGGATTTTATTGTTTTATTACAAATAAATCAGAAGAATATGAACTAATTCTTCAAAGAGTTTGTTTGATATTGTGGATTATTAGTTTTTTGGTATAATTACAAAGTTGCCATTATGAAACCTTTTTGCAGAAATTTTAAATTTATTGTTACTGTATTGCTGATTTTTTCCATAGTTAGCAGTTCTGATATTATTGCCCAGACATCAATTACAGCAATAGGTACCCCGATTACGCAAAATTTCAATACACTAACACCGGCAGGTTCGTGGTCAAACGGCTCAACTTTGCCTGTTTGGTATGTATTGGGTAATGGCTCTACGCCCGGATCATTCATTCTGAACGACGGAAATAATGTTACAGCAAATTCGTTGTCGTCTTTTGGTAGTACCGGCACTCCAGGAGATCGTGCCCTTGGTATAGTTCCGGGTGGCTCAAACGGTGCTATAAGCTATTATGGTTGGCGGTTGAAAAATACAATGTCGTCGACAACGATTAATAGTATCAGTATTACATGGACATTGGAACAGTGGCGTGTAACCAGTTCCGGTTCGCAATCTTTGGTAATTTACTATCAAATCTCTCCGAGCGCTATTGGCTCAATTGTGCCGGCAAACCTTTCGAATTCAGGTCTTTCACAAGCATCGCCGAAAACAGCAGGTGGAGGAACCGCCATTGATGGTAATGTGGCTGGAAACAGGGTGACAGCTACGCAAACGCTGAACAATTTAAGTATTCCCCCGGGTTACGAAATTCTGATTTGTTGGGGTAATACAAAATCGTCTGCCAACCATTTGATGGGTGTTGATGATGTAAGTATTGTGGCCAAGGCTGATCAAACGATAACATTCGATGCTTTGCCAACAAAAACATACGGAGATGCCAGATTCACTATTAATGCTAGTGCTTCAAGTGAATTAAAGGTCGCATTTAGCAGCGATAACTCAAACGTGGCAACTTTATCCGGCGATACCATAACTATACATGGTCCGGGTCAGGCTACAATTACAGCTTCTCAGGCTGGTAATAGCAATTACAATGCTGCCCCGATTCAAACGCAGGTTTTTTCAGTAAATCCATCGATACCTACCGTGAAGAATGCAACAAATATTAGTACAACTCAATTCACAGCTAACTGGACTGCAGATAATGGATTGCGTGATGCAAGTACCACATACGTTGTTGAGTATTCTACTGATAAAACTTTTGAATCATGGTACGATTTTTATGAACCGACTCAAAAGACACAAACCGTATCGGGCCTGACGCCTAATACCATTTATTATTATAGAGTTTACAGTTTTAACGATCCGTTGTATAGTTTGTATAGCGAGTCTACAGCTATAACTACCGGTACAGACTACGTTACCGTGAATACCGGAAACTGGGATACGGGTTCTAACTGGGATGTTGGTTACATCAATAATATAGCTAACAGTATAACCGTTCGTCATCCAATAACATTAAACACAGCAAGAGATTCGGTTGTTACAAATAAATTAGTCATCGAATCGACAGGAAAACTGACCACCAATCAGAAAATCTTCGTTACCAACGAATTGATAATTGAAGTGGCGGCCGATGGTACTGCTGGTCAGATATTGAATACGGCTAACATTGTCGTTGCTAAAAATGCAAAAATTACGGTGCGTAAAACATTTACTCCCGGAGAATGGTCGTTCATTGGTTTTCCGTTTAATGTAAATGCAGCAGATGTACATATTGCAAATACCGAAACTGTTCTTAGCTGGGGCGATTTGAATTCGGGTGCAAATTACATTGTACAGCAATATGATGGCTCAGCGCGTGCGTCCGCGGGTACAGCTAATTATACCGGTGAAGGTTTACATTGGGCGAACGTTTCACCTAAAGTATTTACGGCAAAAAAAGGCTATATCGTCTACAACAATACATCAAACGTAATTGATTTTACTTCAACGGGAAGTAGTATCGGTACATTCTTTAGCCGTACAGGTGCTACTGTGCCAACAACCAGATACGCTTCGACTAATGAACACAGGGACTGGAATTTAATTGCAACACCACTTTCGACTAAATTTAATTTAGGTTCTACAAGTCCGGCCAATTCGTACTATGCTTACAATGGCATTAATTATCTGCCTGCTTTAGCCGGAGAAACTCTTAATGTGCAACCATTTGCTGCGTTTTTCGTGCAAGCTTCGTCCACTTCGATAAGTTTTGCTAATGCAGGACGAAAAGTGGTGGCTGCTACTCGTGTAGAGGAAAAACCTGTGGATGATATTAAACTGGTATTGTCGAATGGAAACAGCAAATACGACGACATGACCCGTATCCGATTGCAGGATGGAGCTTCTACAAGTTACGAAATTGGCTCTGATGCCGTTAAAATGTTCGGACTGAATCCGAATGTTTCCTATCTTTACAGTACAATAAATAATGCCGGCTTTGCAATCAATACATTGCCAACAACAGTAACTGAGGTAGATTTGAGTGCCAAATTTGCAGCAGCAGGTAATTACACTATTTCGCTGGGCGACATTGAAAACATTCAGCGTTATTCTGCTGTTATTTTAATCGATAAACAAACTGGAAAACGAACTGATTTGCTGAATGTGGGAAGTTACAATTATTCAGTACAATCGGCTGGTACTGCTAATCGTTTCAAAATTCAGCTTTCGCCTAAAATTTCTACAGGTATAAGCGTTTCGGGAGATTATACGGTTCGAATCATTTCAGAACAGGGTATAGCTAAAATTACAGGTCTGACAGGTCTTACTCCTGTAAAAGTTTTTGACGCTACCGGAAAACTGGTATTCAGCAAGTTTGTAAACAACGAGGAGCCGGTGAGGTTGACAAATACAGGATTGTATGTTTTTGAAATTGCAACACCCGAAAGAACAGAAAAAATTAAAACGTATATTCGATAATTATTGATAATAAAGATGAGAAAAACACGCATTGTGCTATTGATTGCAGCATTTTCTTTTTCGGCGCTAGCTTTATTTGCTCAGCAGATTCTTCCCGATCCCGGGCAAAATGGAGGTGGAGGTACTTCTGTGCCTCTTGATGGCGGAATACTTTTAGCGCTTTTGGCGGCCGGAGGTGTTGGTGCTTCGCTCTACTCAAAAAGTAAAAAAAAGGAAAAATAGTCTCTGGGGTGACTCTTTTAGTGAAGAGAAACAATAAAATAATGTCTGATAGGTGGATAAAACCACAGATCAGACTTTTGTGTTTATAGATGTTGCTGTGATTAAACCTGTTCTTTTTTTATGCTGAAATCTTCGAAACCACATATTGCTACCGGAGCAAAAATTCTTTTGTTTATAGTTGGGTTGGCACTGATTTATATTTTTGCGAAATCAATATTAAACGATACATTGTTTTTCAAAAATATTTTGATTGGTTATGCCCGTAGTGTGGCTGCAGTGTTAGGGCTTCTGGTTGGCGATGTCAGGTTTGATGCTCTTACGGGTGATATTATCAGGGGCGAGCATCTTATTCATGCTGTAAATGGACTGGCAATTAAATTTTATGCTGTTGCTTTTGCAATTCTTTTCTTCTGGCCTAAAAAAATAAAGCAGACTATTCTTGTTTTCATAGGTGCTTCGGTGGCTTTTTATGTGTTGGTGCTGCTCCGTTTTATGAACGATTTCTTTACGCCAACAGACTTAAGCGGATTCTTTTTCTCTGTTGTTGTAGGGCTGCGTTATCTTGTAGTTTATCTGGTAATTAAATACAAAATAGGTCTGCATTCGTTCCTAACCGATTACTTTAATAAAATAGATGTCAAAGTACAATCGGCATTCCATCTCTCGTTTCATAAGCTTTTAATAATTGTGGCTTTGGTTCCGGCTATTACGGGTGTTTTCGATTGGTTTTTGATAGCTAAATGGAACTATTTTGTCGTTCTGTCGAACTTTATACTTTGGCTCAGCAACGGAATACTTTGGTTGGCAGGTTATCGAGAGGCTTATGTTTATGGTAATTACATTCTACTCGGCAATTATTGGCTTTATCTTGGCACTAATTGTCTGGGGGTTGGTTTAATGGTGGTTTTTACAAGTCTTATTATTGCTATTCGTAGTCCGTTACTCAATAGGTTGGTTTTCATTATTGCAGGTTTGGTTCTATTGCTTTTTCTGAACGCATTGCGTATTGCAGGTATTTTATTGTATATTTATACAGATCAGACACCTCAGCATCTGATAGAAGATTACCACGACCAGTCCAATAATCTGTTTTATTTTGTTGTGTTTGTTATTATGTTGTTCTACATCAATAAATTTCAGTTTGTTAAGTTGGGTGTTGGCAAAAAACGGAAGTTGTAATAATAAATCGTTATTAAAAGAGTTGAATTAAAAATAATTTGATTATCTTTGTGCCGAAGATACTTTGATTTGTAAATAATCATATCGGTTTATACACTTTAAAGTGCTTGTTTTGCTACAAGCGCTTTTTTTATTTGCAAAACATACATTAAAACTCACTTTAAATCAAATTTTTTGTAATCACTATGCAACAAATTAAGTTTTACAGTGGCGAGAATTTGCCACTTGAATTGCACAAGGTACGTATTGTGCAAAAATTAAATCTTGTACCCATCGAACGCCGACTCGAGGCTCTTTACGAAGGAGGTTTCAACACGTTTCGTTTAAGCACTAAGGATGTTTTTCTGGATATGCTTACCGACTCGGGAACGAATGCCATGAGCGACAATCAGCTGGCAGCTATGATGCAGGCTGATGATGCTTATGCCGGCTCACAGAGTTTTGTTAAACTCCAGAAGGCAGTAAACGATGTGTTGGGTAAAAAATACCTGTTGCCTGTGCATCAGGGACGTGCTGCTGAAAATATTATTTCGATTGCGTATGTGCGTAAAGGCAGTTTGGTGCCTATGAACTACCATTTTACCACAGCTATGGCACATATTACCGACAAAGGTGGACAAATTGCAGAATTGCTTTATGATGAAGCTTATGTTGTGAATTCGAATCACCCTTTCAAGGGCAATATGAATATCGAAAAACTCGAGGAAGTTATTAACCATCACGGACCTAAAAACATTCCTTTTATCCGTATGGAGGCTTCTACCAACCTGATTGGTGGTCAGCCTTTTTCGGTTCAGAACATGCGTGATGTGCGTGCTTTGGCCGATAAATATGGTATCCGCGTCGTTCTTGATTGCAGTTTATTGGGCGAAAATGCTTATTTGGTGCTGCAACGCGAAGAAGAGTTTAAAAAATCCGACATGAAAACCGTAATTCATGCGTTTACCGCACTTGCCGACTTGTGTTATTTTTCAGCACGCAAAATAACATCGTCGCGCGGAGGTGGTATGTGTACCGATAATCCCGAAATCATCAAAGAACTCGAAGCTTTAGTACCTCTTTACGAAGGTTTTACTACTTATGGAGGTATTTCGGTTCGCGAAATTGAATCGATGGCAGTTGGTTTGTACGAAACACTCGACGAAACCATGATTAGTCAGAGCCCCGAATACATCAAATACCTGGTGGGAGAGTTGGATAAAAAAGGTATTCCGGTAATTAAACCTGCTGGTGTGCTTGGTGCACATGTGGATGCCATGCAGGTATGTGCTCACATTCCGCAAACAGAATATCCGGCTGGTGCGCTGGCTGCTGCATTGTTTTTAGTGTCAGGTATTCGTGGTATGGAGCGTGGTTCTATTTCGAATCAGCGCGACGAATATGGCAACGAAACGTATGCCGATATGGAGTTGTTGCGCCTTGCTGTGCCTCGTCGTGTGTTCACGCTGTCGCAGATTAAATATGTTGAAGATCGTCTGACATGGTTGTACGATAACCGTCATCTAATCGGAGGTTTGAAATTTGTCTACGAACCGCCGGTGCTCCGTTTCTTTATGGGAGGTTTGGCGCCCACTACCGATTGGCCGGAAAAACTAATGGCTAAGTTCAGGGAAGATTTTGGCGATAGCTTATAGTAGATATCAAAATCCCGCAAAGCAGCATTGATGGCACTTTGCGGGATTCTTTTATCAGAGTGATTTCGGTAACTCGTAAACCGTATTTATCCGGTCTGATGTGTGATGGATTTTTGCCAGAAATACGTTTATTTTATCCTGATAATCGATAAAATAGTCGGGGTGGAGTTTTTTCGAAACAAGCGAAATTAGTTTCTTGAGCAACAAGGCTACTTTGTAATCGTAACCTGAAAAACGTGCCCCGAAAACTTTTGAAGGATGGGCGAACTGCAATTCCAGTACATACAGAATCAAATCAGCTTCGAGTTTTTTGCTTTTCGTTTCTACCGTGAATTCTTTGATGCGTTTGGTGCAGGCATTCAACTTTTTAGCTAACTGATGCTGAATGGTTCTGCCCTTGTATTCTTTTGCATAAAGCCGGTCAATGTCTTCTTTGGCCTCATCAAACAGTGTTTCTTCACCACCTTCAGGGTCTAAAAAATTAACCAGCAAAAACTCGTAGTTATAGCGCTTCACCGCCAGTTTCAAAAGCATCTCAACCAACTCTGTCTTTGGTAGCTGTTTCAATTGTTCTTTTAAAATCGCTTTAGGAATAGTCATGGAGATTTATTTTATCGTAACCATAGTTGCACCGAAACCATATTCGCGAAACGAAGCATCCTGAAAATAAAGGGTTTTGTAACGGGTGCGGAGTTGTTTTTCAATCTCGCTGCGGAGTACGCCTTCACCTTTTCCATGAATGAAAACAATTTTCTGCCCTTTCTTATTCCTGTTTTCGGCAAGTACGCGGTGAAAAGTATCCAGTTGCAATTGAAGCATATCTGCATTGCTCATACCCGCAGTGCTATCCACCAGTTCGTTGATATGCAGATCCACTTCCAATACGTCGGGACGTTGGATGGAAGGGCTTTTTACAATTCGCGGACGTTGAGCCTGTTCTTTGGTAAATAATGCCTGTTTTATTTCTTCGGGCGATACTTCGGCCAGCTTACTTTTTTGTTGAGCAGCCACAATATCCACCATCAGCGCAGGTTCTTCGAAATAATCATTTTCGGTAAAGCTGTGCAGTTTAAAGAACCGGATAACATTTAATTTTATTTCGGCATCTACAGGCTTTTGAGGTGTGTAGGCTTTGTGCTTAAACGGTAAAAGCTGTAGTCTGATTTCCTCCCAGCTATTGAGCTGATCTTTGGTGACAGAACAAAGTTCTTCCTGCATATTGGGTTCAATAATGCCTGTTGCCACCGTTTTCCAGTTCCCTTCGTTGCAGTTTATGAGGTTATAATACACAAAATAATTGCTGTCATTCACCAGATAACAATCGTAAGGCGTAGTTTGCAGTTGCTTTATCTCCACCGGAAAAAAAGCCAGAAAAGCACGGAGGGTATCACCGGTTGAAGTTTCTATTATTGGTTCAGCGTTTCGTGTTTCACGTTCCGTGTTTAGTGGTTTCTGACCTGCACTTTGTGCAGATGCAGGAGAAGCTATTGTTGCAGCTTCCTTTCGCGGAAAGTTGGTTTCCTTGCTTACGGCTCCTATAACCACGCAATCGCGCATTAGTGTGGGGATTTCGAAACCATCTTCATCCTCCACGTAAACCATATTTGTGTTTGTATCAATGCGGGTAATTTTTCCGCCACCCACAGCATTTAAAAATCGAACTGTATCGCCTGTTTTCATTATTTCTGTTGTCTATCGTCTGTTGTCTTATTTTTATTACTTTTGCACAAAAATACAACAAATATCTCAATAAACTGTGAACACAGCATCCAACACCAGCCCCGTTTTTATCGACGAATTCGATTATTCGTTGCCCGATGAGCGAATAGCCAAATATCCTTTGCCTCAACGCGACTCATCGAAGTTATTGGTGTACAAAGGTGGACAGATTACTGAAAGTCGGTTTTCATCGATAGCTAAATTCTTGCCCGAAAATGCCTTGCTGGTTTACAACAATACACGCGTCATTCAAGCGCGACTGGAATTTTTCAAATCCACAGGTGCGCGCATCGAGGTGTTTTGTCTGGAGCCGCTCACACCGGCCGACTATGCGCAATCGCTGGGTGCAACCTCCGAATGTACGTGGAAATGCATGGTGGGAAATCTGAAAAAATGGAAAGATGGCCCATTGAGCAAAGCAATAACCGTCTCGGGCGAAAAATGCACATTCACCGCCGAATTGCTTCAAAGTGAAGGTAACACGCATACTGTCAGGTTTAGTTGGGATAATACCGAAATTCACTTTGCGGATATACTGGAAAGTGCCGGCGAACTGCCCATTCCGCCATACCTTCACCGCAAAACCGAAGAAAGTGACTTAACTGCTTATCAAACTGTTTATTCGAAAATAAAAGGATCGGTAGCTGCTCCAACGGCAGGATTGCATTTTACGGATGATGTTTTTGAGAGTCTGAAACCAAAAAAAATTCATATCGACGAAGTGACACTTCATGTGGGCGCAGGAACATTTCAACCTGTAAAAACCCGCGATATTGCTGAGCATCACATGCATACCGAGGTGATTTCGGTGCATCGCAGCACCATTGTAAGTCTGCAAAAGAATTTAGGCAACATAATCGCTGTGGGGACTACTTCGGTGCGTACACTGGAGTCACTTTATCACCTCACCCCTAACTCCTCTCCCAGAGGAGAGGGGAACGTGAATTTGAAGATTGGTCAGTGGGCACCTTATGAAAATCCAAAAGAGATTTCCGCTTTCGATGCATTGCAGAATCTCATCGATTATCTGGATGCGAACAATATGGATACACTACATGCCGAAACGCAAATCATGATTAAACCGGGCTACAATTTCCAGATTGTAAACGGCATGATTACCAACTTCCATCAGCCCAAAAGCACCTTATTGCTCCTTGTTTCGGCATTTACAAAAGGCAAATGGAAACAGATTTACAACTATGCCCTGGCAAATGACTTCCGCTTTCTGAGTTATGGCGACAGCAGCCTGTTAATGAACGAATAAGGCGTAAAATACCGGTTTTTAGTTGAAAAATATTAATTCCCGTTCGAAGTTAAAACAATATTTTGAAAACTGTGTTTCATAGTTTCTGAAACTTGTATTCTGTTTTATTAAAAAATCCGACGTCAGTTGTCTGTCGTCCGTTTTCAAGAAAAAATATATGAAATCTATATTCTTTATAAGTGTTTTTACGTTTACATTGTTGATGGCGTTCTACGTAACGCTGCGTGGTTGGCAGGTACTTCAACCATTCTCGAATTTCCGGACAGGATATCTCATCGCCAACATTGCTCTGTTCGTTGTAATGCTATCCAACTTTTTTCTCCGCAATGCAGTACCCGACAGTGTTGCTAAAGTAGTTGCATTTGTCGGTTTCAGCTACATGATTGTGCTTATATATCTGCTGTTATCATTTTTGGTGACCGATATTTTTCGTTTGGCAAATCTGGTATTTCATTTTGCACCACCCGAAATGAAGGCCTTTCGTTTCGGAGCATTTATTGTGAGTCTGTTATTTATAGCCGTAGCTATGCTCGTTGGCAATTATAAGTTTAATAACCCGAAAATTGTCAGGTTGAATATTCAGTCGGAGAAACCGCTTCAGGCCAAAAAACTACGCATTGTAGCTGCCAGTGATATACATCTCGGGGTATCTATCGACAAAAAGAAGTTGCAGGAATATGTAAAACTGATTAATGCCGAAAAACCGGATATTGTTTTGTTCGCAGGCGATATTGCCGACCATTCCACTGAACCCATTATCCGGCAAAATATGGCGGAGGAGTTTAAGGCAATAAAGTCGAAGTACGGCGTTTTTGCTATAAGTGGCAATCACGAATATTTCGGTGAAAATCCCTACACACTCCAAAACTATCTCAAAGAAGCGGGCGTTACTTACCTGCGCGACTCGGCAGTATTGGTCGACAATAGTTTTTATGTGGTAGGGCGCGACGATAAAATTAATCCGAAACGAAAAGCACTTCGGGAGATTGTAAATGGCATTGACACCAACAAAGCCATGATTTTACTCGACCATCAGCCCTTCCATTTGAACGAGGCCGTCGAAAACAAGTTCGATCTTCAGCTTTCGGGGCATACGCATAACGGACAGTTTTTTCCCGGAAATCTATTCGTTAAAAACATGTACGAAATGGCACATGGATACCTCAAAAAGGGAGCAACACACTATTATGTTTCGTCCGGTCTCGGTTTGTGGGGCCCGCAATACCGCATAGGCACACAGTCGGAACTTGTGGTAATAGAGCTGGAGTATTAACTCCGGCTTTTTTTATTCTCAAAAATGGATACTGTTTATCCTTCCGTTTCCTTTTTTATTTCTTCAATTTTTTCGCTTAGTTTCAGCAGTTGCTTGTAGCTAATCTACGCTTCATTCGACACCTGTTTCACCTTGCTTTCATCGCGCTGCATCAAAAAACCACCAAATCTGATTACAATTTTTAAAACGTTTCGTCATTAGTGTGAATTGGCCCTGAAACAGATTAGTTTGTAGCGGT
>JAYRXP010000289.1:0-4319 GCA_041917395.1 Paludibacter sp. | reverse complement strand
TATTTTCAGTACCTACCGGTTACCGGCCATCGTATATAACTATCACAGGAGCAACGTTCGCAAATGCAATTTCGGATATTTCGAATGTTGTTCTTCCGGCTTTGGCAACCGCGGGTTCGCCAGTAATTATTACCGGTACTGGTTTTAAAGCGGGTGATAAAGTGGTTTTAAATGTTGATGGAGTGAATGAATCTGTAACAATTGATGAAACCGCATTACCCGATTTGAAATTTAGTTTACCAGCTTCCTATGCAGGTAAAACAATACAGGTTTTGCTGTCCCGTTCCGGAAGTCCGTGGTTCAGTCTTGGGTTTATCACAACCGATGCTACTAAGCAAAGTTCAAAAGTTGCTAATCTGGTCATACCAAAATACCTGCCTTCAGGCCTACAAGGAAAGGCACTGAGTTTTTTAGTTAAAGGAACAGGATTTATTGCAGGGGATAAAATTGTACTTGGAACGACAGTACTTACTTCAACTGCGATTACAGCTGGTTATGCTTTGGTTACAACAGCAGCTACAAATACCGCAGTAGGAACGTATACACTTAAATTGCGGAGAGGTACACAACCCGATGAAACGCTGGGAGATGTACAGGTAATCTCAGCTCCACGCCAATTTGAATATGCTGAAGGTGGAATTGTTTACTGGCTCGACCCTGAAAATCCGCTGAAAGGTTTTGTTTGTCATGTAAAAGATGCTGTAGCATCCAACAATGTGACCGATACCGAACTTTCTAAGACTATATTTGGAATTCATACAACCAACTCAGGCGTAGTTTTACCTGCTACATCGCTCGATAAAGCTATTGGAACAGGAGCGGCTAACACTCAGAGCATTCTGGCTGTTCAGAAAGAAAATGCCCGTGCAGCCATCTTTTGTGATACTTTAAGCGTAAATATGAATTCAGTTACTTACAACGATTGGTTTATACCTTCGATTGACGAACTTGTAGCACTTTTCAAAGTCCGAGCTTCGGTGAATACTGCAGCAACAGTTGCAGGTAGGGGTGGAGAGGTGTTTAATGTTCAGAGTTCAGCCACGCAAAGTAATCCCGGAAAAATTGCCATAGCTGGTTATATGAGTTCCAGTGCATTCACGTTTTCACGTATCTGGGGGCATAGTTTCCAAAACGATACACAAAAACCTACAGCATTCCCTAAAACAAGTTACTTCAGAGTTCGGGCTGTACGTGCTTATAATTTAACTCCAACTAATTGATTTGTATTGAAATGATTCGTTCCAAAGTTTTGATTTTGTTGCTCACAATGCTTTTTCTGCTCAACGGATTTTCAGCCAATGTGTGTATCTCGGATTTGAAATGTGAGTTTCAAAAGCAACCTATGGGTGTTGATACTGATTCGCCACGTTTCTCGTGGATATATTCGGGTAAAACTCCGTTTGTTCAGGCTGGTTTTCAGATTGAGATAGCAACGCAGCAATCCATATTAAAGTCCGGAAATGCAGATGTCTTAAGAACTGATGTGCTAAATTCAACAGTATCTGTTGTGGCCGTTAAACTCCCGGTGTTAAAAAACAAAACTCAATATTTTTGGCGCGTAATAGCCTGGAATGCAGATAAATCTGTTAAACTGGTATCTTCAATTGCCGATTTTACAACCGGAATTAAGTCTCAAACCGATTGGCAGGCAAAATGGATTACCGATAACTTTGATAAGGAATACAAACCTTCGCCATTGCTACGGAAAACTTTTGAAACAAATAAAAAACCTCTAAAAGCCAACTTATTTGTTTCTGCAGCTGGCTATTACAAACTATTTATCAACGGAAAAAGAGTTGGCAATTCTGTTTTAGATCCCGGCTATACCCATTTTGATAAACGGATTCTTTATTCAACTTACGATGTAACTAATCTGATAGGTTCAGGCAAAAACTGTATGTCAGCAGTGTTGGGTAATGGTTGGTACAATATTCAATCGTTGGCGGTATGGAATTTCGATTTGGCAGCTTGGCGAAACAGACCACGCCTTTTGTGCGAACTTGAAATTGAATATAGCGATGGCACACGCTCAACTATCGTAAGCGATGATTCGTGGCGAACTTCCACAGGAGCCTATCTGTTCAATAACCTTTATAGTGGTGATGTATACGATGCCCGTTTGGAACAAAAAGGCTGGCAGTTGGCCGATTTTAATGATTCGGATTGGGCGAAAGCAACAATCACGAGTTCACAGGCTCCGATTGTAGAATCGCAGTTGATGCCTGCCATCAGCAATAATGAGTTCTTCCCGCCAAAATCAATCCAATCATTTGGAAAAAAACTGTATTTGGTGGATTTTGGGAAAAACTCAGCTGGTTACTGTCGATTGAAACTGAAAGCATCCCGCGGAACAAAAATAACCCTGAAATATGGAGAAAAGCTGGATAGCGCAGGTCGGTTGGATCAATCTCCTGTCAGTAAATATTTTCATAAAGAAGGTCCACTCGTTAAACGGACTGTGGCAAAGCCGGTTATTGATTCGTCGGAAGTATTTCAAATGGATACTTATATTTTCAGAGGAGATAAAAATGCGGAGATTTTTGTTCCTGATTTTACCTATCATGGATTTCAATATGTCGAAATTGAGAGTTCAGAGCCGGTGGTTATAACTAAAGATAATATTCAGGGAATTTTCGTTCATACCAAACTGCAGAAAGTTGGGCAATTTGAATGTTCAAATCCAACGCTGAATAAACTGTACAATGCCACCATGCGCTCTTATCTGAGTAATCTTCACAGTATTCCAACTGACTGTCCGCAGCGTGAAAAGAATGGCTGGACAGCAGATGCTTACATGTCTGTTGATTTAGCTTTACTCAATTACGATGGTATTTTGCTGTACGAGAAATGGATGCGCGATTTTATTGATAACCAAAATATCGAAGGGAGGCTTTCAGGAATTATTCCGAGTGCCGGATGGGGTTATATCGATTGGGTGGGACCAACCTGGGATGTAGCTATGTTTGCTATCCCTGAAGCGCTTTACAGGTACTACGGGCAAACCCGGGCTATCGGACAACTTTATCCAACTATGGAAAAATACCTGAAATACCTGAATTCACGCGAGAAAGATGGAATGATTACCTTTGGTATTGGCGATTGGGTTCCCGTAAAAACTAAAACACCAACCGATTTTACCAGTATGTGTTCGTATTTTTACATGAATAAACTTATGAGCGAATTTAGTCTGCTTATCAATAAAGATAGTAAAGCTTACAAACAAAAAGCAGATACTTTGAAACAGTTGATTAATGAGAAGTATTTCAATGCCGAAAAGTTAGTTTATGCCAACGGCTCTGCAACTTCATTGGCTTATCCTCTGTATATTGGTTTGGTACCCGGTAATTATGAACAACAAGTAGCGGAAAAATTAAACCAGACAATCATCAAAAACAATTATTGCATAGATTTTGGTATGTTAGGTAGTCGTTATGTTCCACGCATGTTAGCCAAATTTGGGTATGGCGAAACGATTGTCAGAATGCTTTTAAATGATGAGCAACCTTCGTGGACAAGTTGGATAAAAGATGGTTTAACAACTTTACCCGAATGGTTTCAGAAAAATGAATACGATAATGCCTCGTTGAATCATGTTTTTTTGGGTGATATTTCAGCATGGATGTTGAATTATCTGGCCGGAATAAGACAGTCTGAAAATACAGTTGGATTTCAAAGTATAATTATAAAACCAATATATACTAAAAGCTTGAATAACGCTAAAGGAGAATACATTTCGGTAAACGGAAAAATAAGTTCGGCATGGGAACGTAAAGGTAATAAGTTGAAACTTTTGGTTAGTATACCGCAAAATTGTAAAGCCACAGTTACTACCAATAAGACAATAGAACTTGGTCCGGGAAATTTCAAATTTGAATGGATAGAAAATTAATCTCTGAAATGAATACAACAAAAATATTATCAGCTGTAACAGGAGTTCTTGCCCTGTCAACTCTATCTGTCTCAGCAATAAAAAAACAGGAACGTCCGAACATCATTTTTATTTTATCCGACGATGCAGCAAACACGGCTTTAAGTTGTTATAACGGACGATATTCGGCTGTATTTCAAACTAAAAATATTGACCGTATTGCCCGTGAAGGCGTGCGTTTTGATAATTGTTATGCGCTGAATTCTATAAGCGTACCAAGTCGTGCAACAATACTCACAGGCCAGTATAGTAACAAAAATGGAGTTTATACGCTCGATGATAAATTGGATACAGCCAAACTTACTTTCCCTAAATTATTTCATGATGCCGGATATAGCACAGCATTAGTCGGAAAATGGCATTTAGTGACCGAACCTCAGGGCTTCGATTA
>JAYRXP010000288.1:0-4905 GCA_041917395.1 Paludibacter sp. | reverse complement strand
TTGCCGATATGTCTTCTGATATTTTTTCACGTCCGTTGGATGTAGCCAAATATGCCCTTATTTATGGTGGGGCTCAAAAAAATCTGGCTCCTGCCGGTCTGGCTTTTGTAATTGTAAAAGATGAGCTATTGGGAAAAGTATCACGCTACATCCCTACCATGTTAAACTACAAAACACATATTGCCGAAGGTTCAATGTTCAATACACCACCTGTATTGCCTATTTACAGTGCGTTGGAAACTCTCCGTTGGTTGAAGGCTAATGGAGGTTTGGTGGAAATGCAAAAACGTAATATCGCTAAAGCGGAACTGCTTTACAATGCAATCGACAACAGCAAAATGTTTGTAGGTACAGCTGTAAAAGAAGATCGTTCGTTGATGAATGTTTGTTTTGTAATGAAACCGGAATATAAAGAATTGGAAGGTGAATTTCTTAAATTTGCTACTGCAGCTGGTATGGATGGTATTAAAGGTCACCGCTCGGTAGGTGGTTATCGTGCTTCTATCTACAATGCTATGCCTATCGAAAGTGTGCAGGCTTTGGTTGATTGCATGAGTGAATTTGAAAAACAACATTAATTAGACAATAGACGACAGACAACAGACGATGGAATATCGTCAATAATGTTGTCTGTTCACCGTTGTCTGTAGTCAAATAAATATATGAAAGTACTTATTGCTACTGATAAACCATTTGCAAAAATTGCAGTTGATGGTATCAGAACAGAAGTTGAAGCTGCCGGTTTTGAGCTGGCACTGCTCGAAAAATATACCCAAAAGCAGGAATTGCTCGAAGCTGTTGTCGATGCCGATGCAATTATTATTCGAAGTGATATAATTGATGCTGAAGTGATTGTGGCCGCAAAGAACCTGAAAATTGTTGTGCGCGCGGGTGCCGGTTACGATAATGTTGACCTCGAAGCTGCCACTGCTGCCGGAGTGTGCGTAATGAATACGCCCGGACAAAATGCAAATGCTGTAGCCGAACTGGTTTTCGGACTGTTGATTTATGCTGTCCGCAATTTCTTTAACGGAACTTCGGGTACTGAACTTACAGGTAAAAAATTAGGTATTCATGCGTATGGTAATGTGGGGAAAAATGTAGCCCGAATTGCAAAAGCTTTTGGAATGGATGTGCTTGCTTATGATCCTTTCTGCCGCGAAGAGGTGATTTTGGCTGATGGAGTTAAGCCAACCTGCTCGGTGAAAACTCTTTATCAGGAGTGCGACATTATTTCAGTTCATATTCCTGCTAACAAAGATACAAAAGAATCGATCAATGCTGAACTGCTTGGCATGTTGCCCAAAGGAGCAATAATGGTTAATACAGCACGTAAAGAGGTGATTCATAATGCTGATTTGGTAAAGTATATGGAAGAAAATCCGGCGTTTAAATATCTGACAGATATTTTGCCGGATAATCATGCCGAAATGCTTGAAAAATTCCCGACACGCTATTTTGCCACTCCTAAAAAAATGGGTGCTCAAACTTCTGAAGCAAATGTAAATGCCGGAATAGCTGCTGCCAAACAAATTGTTGACTTTTTGGTTAACGGGAACCAACAATTCAGAGTAAACAAATAAAATTATTCTTATCAACTAAAAAACCTCCGGTCTGAAAATGAGACCGGAGGTTTTTTGTTTTATTACAAAAACAGCATTAAGGTAAAATTTTTACAGAAATGTTTTTTGCGATTTGAAGTGCTGTTGTAATGGTGCTTAAATCAGTTGTCAGACTTCCATCTTTGCCTGCGTAGTGACCATGTCCGATTGGTTTAAGCTCAAAGTCAATACCTTTTTTGTCAGTGTTAATGTCAACGGCATAAATCAGAGCAGGTTGACAGGAGGTTTTATATTCCTTTTCGTCGGGGAAGCGGGCATTAAACCAGTACTCGTTCCAGTCCCAGGTTTGATTAAGTTCTACCAGTACTTTGTATTTTCCCGTGAGCGGTTTTTCTGTTTTTACATTGAGTATAAACGAAGTCTGAGGAGTTGCGCCCGTGTAAGCATCAGGCACAGGCGTTTTTGGTGTTGGTAACAATCCGCCTTTCTCGTTTTTTTCGTTACGCTGATAGGTCCAGTAGGGTAGGGCGGCAGGTCGTTGAATTTCGCCCGGCATCCACTTCCCGGTTGATCGTGAGCTTCTTTTGAAAACGCCTTTGCCAATACTTTCAGAAACGTAGAGCGTCTGAATATAGTTTCCGTTTTCGTCGGCAAGCCACACTGCAAATAATGGATGGTTGTGCTCAGGGCCTTTTTCAAATTTTAGCTGAAGCGATGTGCCATTATTCTTAGTGCCATAATTTTCGACCGAAAAATTTTCAGATTTTGGTTTTTTGGCCATTGCAGCTGTACCAAAAACAGCCATTACAATTACTAATATCTTTATTTTCATACTACTTTATCTTTAAACGAACCTTATAACTTAATAATTAAACCAATTGTTGGCAAAATTGTTCCGCCAAAATTATCTTCAAGTGTGCGCAAAACGTATTTATCCGGATTATTCGGGTCAATTACCTTATTTCCTTCTTTATCTTTGTTTGTCCAGATAGGTGCGCTTTCCGATTTGAAAATATAGGCATTTTGTACGTCAGTGTACAAATTTAATACCCATTTTTTGAAATAAAACTCTTTATCGATACGAATATCAAGTTGGTGCGAATTTTTTAAGCGGTTTGCGTTGTATCTCGAAAAATCCAGATAGGGCTGATTGGTGATGTCCCATGCTGCAACCAGACTCGATTTGTTGTAATCTATTGGAGTATAAGGAGCTCCACCCACATATCGCCAGCGGGCAGCCACATTCCAGCTTTTGTCAAATTTGTAACTTGCTATCAGATTTACCAAATGACGTGTATCCCATGCTGAAGCAAGATATTTGCCATCATTGTTCGTAAATTCGCTTCTGAAATAGGTATATGTCGAAGTTAAATTCAAATTATTCCATTCCAGAATTTTGTACAAAAATTCGATACCATAAGCCCGGCCTTTACCTGTTGAAATAATTTCTTCATCGCCAACCTGCCCGTAATCAGCCCCTTTGCTTGCAATGCTCAGACCATCAAGAACCGAAAGCGGGTATTGTACATACTGTTTATAAAAACCTTCCACAGAAAGTCGCATTTTCTGAACAGGACGAAACTCGAAGCCCAGAATTGCCTGATTGGAAATTATGTATTTCAGATTCTCATTTTTATTTACAAAATCGCCCGCTGTGTTTTTAAAGCCCATTGTTGTGTAAGCGGGTTGAGCTGCATAGCGTCCAAAATTGGCGTTGATATCCCATTTTTCATTTAAAGCAAATGAAGCTGATAAACGTGGCGAAAACTGATTCAAAGGATTTTTCATGTTGTCGTTGAAATTGTTTCCAACCACACTCATTCCGAGCGAAAGTTTTAATTTGTCATCGAAATATTCGTCAGATGCCTGTGCAAAAGCCTGATATCCAAAAAGATTTAATTCAGTGTTGTATCTCAATTCATTTGCTGTATTGTTGAAAAATATCTTGCGATACGTGTCGTTGGTGTAATGTGAATAGCGTAATCCGGCACCTACTTTAAGTTTTACCGGCAGGTACGGATAATCGCGTTCGAATCGCAATTTATTTTCTGCTTCGTCGGAAAGATAATTTTGTGTAGTATCTTTAGTTTCATCATTATCCTGAAATTTAAAATTTCTATTACGTAGCATATTCCGACTAAGTACCCAATTGTCAATATGACCTTCTCCAAAGTGTTTGTAAATAGCACCTACCGTGTAATTCCATTGTTTATATATGGGCAAATACGTAAGCAGATATTTCTGAGATTCGGTACCTGTTGTTTGAAGTTCGGTATTAAGTGTCAGGTCGTCGATAGCTCCTATACCCAGAAATGTGATTTCGTTTTTCTTGTCAATTTCGTATTTGTATTTCAGCTGAAAGTCGTTGTAAGTTGGCAGGAATGGTAATCCAATGGCCTTAAACAGAAACTGAAGGTACGACTGTCGTGCAGAAACTATAAATGTCGATTTCTTACTCAACGGACCGTCAATAGTAAGCGCAGCATCCGATGCTCCAACGGATAACTTTGTGTGTACGCGATCTTTGCTTCCATCTTTTTGACGAATTTCCATTACCGAACTCAACGCATTTGTGCGGTTTGCCGGAAATGCTCCTGTATAGAAGTTAATTTCGCGCACAAAATCCGGGTTGATAACGCCAATAGCTCCACCCGACGATCCTTGTGTGGCAAAGTGGTTAATCACTGGTATTTCTATGCCATCAAGATAGAAAACATTTTCGGACGGACCACCACCTCGTACAATCAGGTCGTTGCGGTTCGGGTCAGTTGCTCCGACTCCGGGCAATGCCTGCACAACCTTCGAAACATCGCGGTTTGCTCCTGCGCTCTTTTCAATTTCCTGAACACCAATAGACAAAACCGAAATAGGACTTTCTATACGTTTCACATTCAGATTTTGACGTACGGTTACTTCCTGTATTACAAATGCAGCCTCAGGTACAGCAATGTCGATAAAAGTTGTTTGATTTCCCTGAACCTGAATTTCGGTGGAAAGTGTGGTTTCAAATCCAACACAACTTACTCTGAGGCGAACAAATCCCGGATTTATACCTGTGAAAATGAAATTACCATCAAGGTCGGAACTTGAACCAATCTGAGTTCCTTCAATCAGAATATTGGCAAATTCAAGTGGCTCGTTGTTTTTAGCGTTGTATACCTTGCCTTTGATGGTCCCTTTTTGAGCAAAAATGAATAATCCGCTCAGCAAAAATGTGAATAGAACGATTGTTTTTCTCATATATAATTTGTTAAAATTGTACTGAAATTTAAATTAGTTTATTTTTGTACTAATAATAACATATATAATACGTAAAAGTTCTATTTGTTTGTCGTGTTTTGCT
>JAYRXP010000287.1:0-9011 GCA_041917395.1 Paludibacter sp. | reverse complement strand
GTTATGCTGAATGTTCCTCTTTTTGAATGGGTTGTCGAAAACTTGTGTAAAAATGCCATTGATGCTATGGATGGAGTCGGGCGGATTGATTTGTATGTAAACCACAGGGAAAATGAGATTATCATCGATGTGCAGGATACCGGAAAAGGGATTGAACGAAATAAATACAAAACTGTTTTCTCGCCCGGATTTACAACTAAAAAGCGCGGTTGGGGTCTCGGACTTTCGCTCGCTAAGCGAATTATCGAAAGTTATCACAACGGGAAAATCTATGTAAAACAATCGGAAATCGGAAAAGGAACAACTTTCAGGATAGAATTGAAAGTAAAATAAAGGAAAAAAAACAATTGCTTTTTGGTGTAAGATGTTGTTTGTTAGGTACTTGTTGTTGGTTTTGTATTTTTAAGTAAAATAAAAATCCAAATTATTTTATATGTTATCAGTTTTTTGTACCTTTGCACGGTTTTAATTATTGGGTAAGATATGTCAAAATTTGAACTGTACAATGTTGTTTTAAAGGACTTAAGCACCGAAGCACGTACTTACGAATACGTGTTGAATGATGCTTATTTTAAAAAAATTGATAGTCCTGAAGTACAAAAAGGCAATGTAACAGCAAAAGTAACCGTTCAGAAAAAAGCAACATCGTTCGAATTGAACTTTTCGCTCGATGGCGTTGTTTTGATTCCCTGCAACCGTTGTCTCGACGATATGGAGCAACCCATTAATTACAAGGAAAAGCTTCAGGTTAAGTTTGGCGACAAATTTTCAGAAGAAGATGAAATTGTGATTGTGCCTGAAGCGGAAGGAGCAATTAATGTTGCCTGGTTTTTATACGAATTTATTGTATTGAACATTCCGATAAAGCATGTACATGCGCCCGGCGAATGCAATAAAACAATGGTTACGAAACTTAAAAAGCACATTGCCCGTTCGAAAGACGACGATGATGTGGATTTGGAGTTCGACGACGAAGAATTAGAAATAGAAGATACAACAATAGACCCGAGATGGGACGGTTTACAGAATATATTAGATAACAATTAATTAACAAAGAAAATGGCACATCCTAAGAGAAAACACTCGAAAACCCGTACAGCAAAAAGAAGAACTCATTATAAAGCTGAAGCTCCTACATTGGCAGTTTGTTCCAATTGTGGTGCAGCGCATATTTACCATACTGTATGTGGCGAATGTGGTTACTACAGAGGTAAACTCGCTGTTGAAAAGCTGGCTACAGTTTAATACCATAAAGTGTCTGTCTTTGTACCGACATTTGTAAATAATTAAGCCCTGAGTAAAAACTTTGGGCTTCGTTTTTATGTAACTAAATATCGAATTTTTATGTCTCAAATACATGCAGCAATAACCGGCGTAGGAGGATATGTTCCTGAATATATACTTGATAATCATGAGCTTAGTGTTATGATGGATACGAATGATGAGTGGATCACCACCCGTGTTGGTATTAAGGAACGTCGCATACTCAAAGAGCCTAATGTCGGAACTTCTTTTTTGGCGGCTAAGGCTATCGAAGATTTATTTTCGAAAACCGGAACCAAACCAGAAGAGATTGATTTGGTGATTTGCGGAACCACAACGCCCGATCATATTTATCCTTCGTGTGCATCGATGGCTGCCGAAAAGGTAGGTATCAAAAATGCACTGGCATTCGACCTTCAGGCTGCCTGTTCAGGATTTATTGTGGCACTAACCACTGCAACAAGTTTTATCGAATCGGGCAAATACAAAAAAGTGTTGGTAATGGGAGCCGAGAAAATGTCGGCAATCACCGATTATTCCGACCGCACTACTGCGCCGCTTTTCGGTGATGGAGCCGGTGTGGTTTTGTTGGAACCAACAACTGAAGATACCGGAGTGAAGGACTCGATGATTTACACCGATGGAGTTGGTATGAAACACCTGCACATTAAAGCCGGTGGTTCTGCCATGCCTACAACAAAAGAAACTGTTGAAAAAGGATTGCAATACACCTATCAGGAAGGACAAAATGTGTATAAATATGCTGTTACCAATATGGCTGAAGTTTCGGCTAATATTATGGAAAAGAATGCATTGTCAAGCGATGATGTAAAATGGCTTATTCCTCACCAGGCTAACCTGCGTATTATAGATGCAGTTGTGAATCGTACAGGACTCGATTATGATAAAGTAATTATCAATATTGACCATTTTGGAAATACCTCGGCTGCAAGTATTCCGTTGTGTATGTGGGAATCCGAAAAGAAATTCAAAAAGGGAGATAATATTATTTTGACAGCTTTCGGAGCTGGCTTTACATGGGGTGCTGTTTGGTTGAAATGGGCTTACTAATCCCGTATTTCCCCGGTTAAAACAAATTTAATTCAATAATAGCGATGCGAGAGCAGTTTGTAGAACGACCAACCGATGTTGTCATTTCTAAGTTAAAGGAAATGATTGCATCCGGTGTGCTCAAGCCCGGCGACAGATTGCCTGCCGAGCGTAAAATGGCAGCAGATTTCAATGTGGGAAGGACGCAAATCAGGGAGGCTTTACACAAACTCGAATTTTATGGAATTATAAAAACGCTGCCTCAGAGCGGTTCTGTTATAAATGGGTTGGATATTAATACGCTTGATGGGCTTATTTCCGACGTTCTCGATTTGCAGCAGTATGATTTCTATTCGCTTGTTGAAACCCGTTATGTGCTCGAAGTAAACGCAATACGTTTGTGTGCCGAGCGGCGTACCGGATTAGATTTGGAAAAACTGGAAAAGGCACAGGACAACTTTGTAAAGTATTATGATACGCCTGACCGTGTCGGTCATGATTTTGCTTTTCACCGAGCTATTGCTGAAGGATGCCACAATCCGGTGTTCAAAGCGATGTTACTTATCGTAATTCCCGATATAATGACTATCTATCAGCGTGATCGTATTTGTGCTCCGAATACAGCCGTTATTGAGGAACACGCTCAGATGCTCGAAGCAATACGTAATCAGGATGGAGAGCTGGCTGCAAGTCTGATGCGAAACCACCTGCAGGGTGTTGTTGAGTTTGCAAAATTAAAAATTTCAGAATAAAAAAACGACCTTCATTTTTTGAAGGTCGTTTTTTTTGTTCACGAAAACGCCATACCGCCGTTAATGTCGATATTGGTACCTGTGAGGTAATCCGAATCGGCTGAGGCTAAGAATAAAACCAGGTCGGCCACATCGCCGGCATCGCCTTCGCGGCGCAACGGATAAATACCTTTCATGCGTTCGCGGTTTTCGGGCGTGTTAAACTTATCGTGAAACGAAGTGGCAATGGTACCCGGAGCCAGTGCATTAACACGTATGCCTTTTGGTCCGAGTTCTTTAGCCATGGAACGGGTAAAGGTCATAACAGCACCTTTGGCTGTGGCGTATAGCGAAGCTCCCGGGCCACCACCATCGCGGGCTGCCAGCGACGAGAAGTTGACAATTGCCCCTCCGTTTGTCATGTAAGGAACAGCCTCGCGTGTGCATAGCCAGCAGCTTTTCATGTTTACATCCATCAGCAGGTTGTACCAGTCTTCGTCCTGTTCGGTAATTTGTTTTCGTCCACAAATGCCCCCAACCACATTAACCAGAATATCAATATTCGATCCGAAAGCAGTTACACCCGCATCGAAAAACCGTTTTACATCTGCAGCTTTCGTCATATCTCCCTGAACTATAATTCCTTCCGAACCTACTTCCTGTACCATTTTCAACGTTTCTTGAGCATCTTCGGGATTATCGAAATAATTAATCACTACTTTTGCCCCTTCCGATGCCAATTTCACCGAAATTGCACGACCTAAATCGCGTGCGCCACCAGTAACGATGGCTACTTTTCCTTCTAATTTCATAAATATCTATTATTTAATTTGTTCAATTTTTCCTACTGTTAAAAATATGGATGCCAAAGACATTGGAACAAGCGCTGCCAATAATCCGAATAATAGCGGCCAGCTAGCAATTTGTCCGGCAAAGAGAATGGCCAGAATTGTGCCCAATACGGCGGCAGCGCCACCCAAACCAGCCAGTGAACCGACTGATTTGCCACAATGCAAATCGCTCGGAAGCGTTTGAATGTTGACAATGGTAAACTGAAAACCACCCAACACAAAAGCCATCAGAATTACCGCTACAATAGCATTCGGAACCATTACCGAAGCAATAATTGCCGGAATCATTATGAAACCTCCTGTAATCATAGCTGTTTTACGGGCTTTATCCACCGTTTTTCCGTTGCGGATTAACCTTCCGGAAAACCAACCTCCCGAAATACTACCGACCATTGCCCCAACGTACGGAATCCATGCCGAAAAAGCCAGTTCCTTAATATTCAGATTGAACTGAGCCACCAGATACATGGGCAAAAAGGTAACGAACATCCACCAGATTGGGTCGAGAAAGAACCGTCCGAGAATGACCGAGTAGTTTTTGCGGTTCGAGAGTAATTCACCCCAGCTTTTGGCGCGGTCGTTGGTTGTTTTTGCTTCGGGCTGACCGCTTAGTATGTATTCACGTTCTTCGTCGGTCATCCATTTATGTTCCTTCGGACCTTTTTTGTTGATAATCAGCCAAGGAATGAGCCATACCAGTCCGAGACTACCAACCACCACAAAGGTCATTTGCCAGCCAAACGAAATGTAAAGCATAAGAATGACGATAGGAGCGAGGATAGACCCAATGGATGCAGCTGCCCCGAAAAGCCCCTGAGCAAAAGCGCGTTCCTTCTGCGGAAACCATTCGGCATTGCTTTTTACAACTCCCGGCCACGGACCTGCTTCGCCTAAGCCGAGCATCATCCGGAAACCCGTAAGCGACACCTTTCCCTGTGCCAGCGAGGTGAGCGCATCGGCAGTTCCCCAAATCAACACCGAAACCAGAAAACCGGCGCGTGTACCGATTTTGTCGTAGAGTTTTCCCGAAAATAGCTGACTGAAACCATAGGCAATCATAAAGAAAATGGTAATTTGTCCTAGTAAATCTTTGGCTTGTTTGGTGGCAACTTCTATCGATGCGTTTTTATCGACAATTCCTAAATCGTAAGCAATTCCCTGACGATTAACAACGATTTCACCCTCTTTTTTAAAACTAAGTTTTGAAACATGTTGTGTTACTTGTTCGCCACTTTTGGCAACAAGAAGATACGTGCTGTCGGCAGCGAAAAACTGCGCCTGATTTTCTTTTAATTCAGGTGCGATTTTCTCGACCAAGCGGTATTCGATATTGGCCACCCACATGTAGTTGAGCGTACCTCTATCTAAATAATTTATAATGGTTATGAGCATAATAAGCCCAATTACCCACCAGCGTAATCCTTTAATTTTCATTTTGAAATTCGTGTATTTGAGAGATGTTGGCTTATTTCAAAAAATCCTGACGCATTGGGCTAAATACATCAATTAGCTCACCGCTTTCGAGACATACTGCGCCATGAGGAGCATCGGGCTCGATATAAAAGCCATCGCCAGCCTCCAAAATTCTTTTTTCACCTTTTATCATTACTTCAAATTTTCCGCTTACTACATAGGTGCTCTGCGAATGAAAATGTTCGTGCACATACCCAATTGCACCTTTTTCGAACATCACCCTAACCAACATAATTTGTCCATCGTAGCCCATAATCTGACGTTTAATTCCTTGAGAAGGATTTTCCCATGGAAGTTCAGCACCGATAATAAAATTTTCACTTTTTGTCTTCATAATATACCTTGTTTTTAAATTTCTGTAAAATAATAATTTCCTGTAAATGAGATTGTTTTATTGTTTATATCTACTTGTCGTTTGTTAGCTGTATTAAAATCGTTATTAATTGTCAGCAGTAAGAATGCTTTGCCTTTTTTTGTTTGAATTTTTACCGCTGTTATATTTTCGTCATCTTTTAATACCTCAATATTAGCAATGTTCGATTGAAAATTAACCGTCACTTCTCGTGATAAATCGTACAATCCGTGTGGTTCAATTACCGAAACGAAAGTATGATTTCCAGTATTAGGTTGACGTAACATAAATGCTGCTTCGGGTCGCAAATTGAAATTTGGGTCGTTAGCTCCAAGGCGTGTAAACATAAATTCGGTAGTTGCATTGCAAACGGTAGAGATGCTGTAAAATCGATTGGCATTTACAAATGTGAAACAAGCATTGGGTTTGTCGGTTTTTCCGGTGGCTTCGAGCCAAAGGTGTTGATAACCATTTTTTGAGCTAAGAGGTTTTAAATCATCTAAATTTTTAACCGTTTCGAAAGTTGTTGAAACCAATTGCCCACGATAGTAAAATGGAAAATCGAGTGTTTGTATTTTATCGGATTTTACCCGAAAAATATCTACAATAATCGGAAATTCGAAAGAATTATCCTGAATCATGGCACTTGTGCGTTGCATTTTTACACCGTTGTACGCATTTGTTTCAGCACCCGAAACTATTTGAATCGTTTTATTCAAAATGTCGCTGTATTGAATTTCCGAATGAAAATCGGACGATACTTTAATTTTGGCATCGAAATGGCTCGTTTCGTTAATTGTAACTGTATTGTGTGCAATGGTTTGCATAGCCCACGAGTAATTTTCTTTGGTGTAATGACCACCATATTTTGGCTCAATATTCAAAAACCGCACAGCACCATAATCCGGAAGTATCTGATTTCCATTATCGAAATACGACAGCGATAATTTATCGTAATGACCATGTGAAAGCCCGTGTGAGGTGGCTTTAAAAGTTAATAATGAAGAGTTGCTCCGAAGGAATGCAATTCCACCCTCGTTGCCATCCTGCCCATCGCGTACCACCATCGAATTGAAAGCGAACGGTTTTGTTTTGTTCTTTTTTAGTGCTTTAGCAGTAGCTAACCCGGCATCCGAAACAAAAAAACTTTCCTGCTGACGGGCAATATCCAATAGCGAAACATCTGTCGGATTATTTTTGTAGGCAATATCCACTGCATATACAATTTCCTGCGTTTTATAGGTTTTGGTCAGTGCATCGTTCAAATACACAATTTCGCCATTATAAGCACATTGTACCAAGGTGTTTACGGCTTTAAATAAAATACCATCGCGATGTTTGAAAATATTCAAATCGGGCTGTTGATTTTCAATTACTTGAGCGAATGTCATAAACGGCCATATAGCATAACGCTGATAATAAGGACCTTCGGTAAAGTAGCCATCGGGCGAAAATAACACATCGAGCTGACGAATAAAGCCTGTTTTTCCATCTTTTTTTGAACCGTATAAAGCCATGTCAACCAGATTTTTATCGCTCATAACATACCCAATCATACCCACGGCAGCAGTCGCCCAGGTGCCATGATTATGCATTTTGTTGAAAACGGCATAATTGGCAGGGTTACCGTTCGAAATAAAGTCAGCCATTGGGTAAAAAAGATTTTTCTCAATAAGTTTCCGATCGGATTCACTTAAAAAGTTATACACACAATCGTACGCATTGGCTGTATGAACCAACCAAACGGCTTCGTTCAATGCTTGCCAGAAAATTTTACCGGGTGTTTCTGATTTTACAGCCGGATGTAACCCTAATGTGGGATACATTTCGGCATATTTTAGCAACATGTTACGCACAAACTGAGCATATTCCTTTTTGCCCGAAAGTTGAAATAGAATACCACAAGCATTCATCTCGTAGTAATTGTTTTTGTGTTTTTCGTGTGTGTAGCCACCACCACCATCTTTGGGCACTGGAACAATAATTTCAGACCGTAGCGCATTATCTGCCATCAGTTTAAGTTCATGTACCGATTTGTCGAATGCAGGGTATTTTCCTGTCGACTTTTTTATCTCTTTTACACCGTTAGGTGTAAGAAATAAGCCCGGATGTTGTTTTGCATAACTTGTAGCAAATGCAGTTGTCAGCAAAATAATCAGAATTCGTAACTTCATTTTTTCCATTAATAAATCATCATTTTTTGAGTTGTTATATTATTTCCTGTTTTTACAGAAAGCAAATATACCCCTTTTTCGAGTTGCTTTTGGTAACTGAAATCGGGTAGAATTTTTGTTTGATAAATACATAATCCGTTTAGGTTTAGGATAGATAAAGTCCCCTCTGAACCTGAATGAAATTGCACTGTTTTATTTGAAATGCTGAAATTTAATTTTCCTTCGAAAGGCTTTGTTCCTATTCCGGTTGAAGGGTTATTGAAAAATGCTGTGCCAACTAACTTTTTTTCGGGCATCGATACGGTGGTGATATTGTTAATGTCGCTCGACCCGGGCAGTTTTGATGCTGCTATACGATTCCGACCTCTTATATCTGCTGTGATATAAGTGTATTCGTTGGTTATATAAGTCGACAGGGCGGTTGTTGCACCCGGTTCGTACATGTTAATTTTGGTGCCTGCCAAAGCCATCTTTGCATCTTTACCAGTGATGATTTGCGTTGAATTATAGCTAAAGTCGGTGTATTTTCCCTGATTCATCAGGTTATTTTTCCAGGTTACGCTCATGCCGGAAACGTAATTTTGGTCAATGGTTACATTGTTGTACGACGAACTTGTATTGTACACATGATTGTGTGCAATAACCGAATTTATGGGCGGCAAAGTCAGTGAACTACTGCTATTGTAATTTATTGAAAATGACTGTGAACAATTGACCATGGTATTGAAAGCAACTAATGCATTTTTTACCTGAAAATACTCACTCAATGCTGAGTTTTCTTTTCCGCGAACCATACAAAGTGCAGCCCGGTAACCACTTCCGCGGAGTTTATCAAAGTAATTGTTGTACACTTTGTGATTTTCGCCGATAATACGTACTCCACCCGATTCGGCAACTCCATTACCAAAAAAGTAATTGCCGGTAACAGTACAGCTATTTCCATGTCTTAGCGTGAGCATACCTTTACATTCCAGAAAAAGGTTGTTGGTATACAAATTTCCGCATGATTTGTTGGAGATAACTTCGATCTCGCCGTTGCATTTTTCGAAGAAATTACCCGAAACAGTAACACTTGCCGTAGTCATTGAGGTTGAGCTGTCGCCCACACGGATTATTT
>JAYRXP010000286.1:0-3231 GCA_041917395.1 Paludibacter sp. | reverse complement strand
GTATGAATTTATAAAACATGAGACTTACATTTTTAGGTACAGGAACTTCAACCGGCATTCCGCAAATAGCTTGTAAATGTGCAGTTTGCACGTCATCAGATATACGCGATAAACGTTTGCGGGCTTCGGTGTGGATCGAAACAGAAAAGCAGAGTTTATTGATTGATTGTGGCCCTGATTTCAGACAACAAATGCTTGTAAATGGTATAAATTCGATATCGGCAATATTGTTGACTCACGAACATTACGATCATTTGGGAGGTTTGGACGATGTACGACCTTTTGGAAATATGGAGATTTATGCAGAAAAGAGAGTGAATGAACATATTCGTACCGCCTTGCCTTATTGCTTCAAAGAAAAACTTTATCCCGGTGTTCCCAAAATTACACTCAATAATATTTCAGAAAATCCGTTTTATATAGACGATTTGCTTATTCAGCCTGTTCGGGTTATGCACGCCTCGTTGCCCGTTTTGGGATTTCGAATTGGTAAAATGGCATATTTGACTGATGTTAAAACACTTCCGACTGAAGTTTTTGAACATCTCCGCGATTTGGATGTTCTAATTTTGAGTGCTTTGCGTGTTCAGTCGCATATTTCGCACATTACGCTGAACGAAGCGATAGAACTGGCTGAAAAAATTGGTGCAAAAAAAACATTTTTTACCCATTTTAGTCACGATGCCGGCAAACATGCTGATTTGGAACAAATTGTGCCTGAGAATATTTATATACCTTACGATAATCTTCAAATTGAATTTTAAAAGTATGAGAAAGTTGGTTTATTCAGTGATAGCACTGTTTGTGATATTTTTATCATCCTGTACATCAATGTTGTATACAGGTATTGATGTTTTGCGTCCGGCAAAAGTAACATTCGATAAAGAGGCCAAAAGTGTTTTGATATTGAATAATTCTGTGGCACAACCTCAGAGTTATGGTCATACCAACGAGTTGCTGGGTGAAAAGAAAAAAAATGTGTTGGTAAATACCGATAGTCTTGCAATTTTTTGTTTGAGTGTTGTTAATGAGGAATTTATAAAAAATGATTTTTTCAACGACACACATTTGGTGCTGAACTCTGTAAATACAGCCAATGGTTTTCTGATAGCTTCGCCTCCAAATTCTGATACTTTGCGCTTGTTGTCGCAAAAGTACAATGCGGATGTCGTTTTGTCGCTTGACAGAATAAAGGTGAACGACCGTGTTTCTGATTATTACGATGAGGATGGGAATTATTTTTACGCAGTGCTCGAAGCTGATTTTGAAAGTTCGTGGACTGTATCTTATCCACATTTAAACAAAAGTCAGTCCTACAATTTTAAGGATACAATTTATTGGGATTCAGAGTCGTACCAACGTAAAAAGGCGCTCTCGGCTTTGCCCGACCGGTATAATGCTCTGATTGATGGTGCGTTGTATGTAGGGCAGAATACAATAAAAAAACTGGTGCCCTGGTGGGATAAAGAAGATCGGTATTTTTTTATGACGGGCAATAAATTTATGAAACAGGGTATGGATTCCGTTTATGTGAAAAACTGGAAGTCAGCAATTGAAATCTGGAAGAACGGCACTTTAAAAGCGGGTATTTCCACCCAGGCCAAGTTATATTATAATATTGCTGTGGCTTACGAAATAACGGGTGATATGGTCAGGGCTTCCGAAAATGTAAAAAAAGCGCTTGATTTGTACGAATCAGCTCCCGTTATGGATTTCAATCACTATCTTACGATAAGACAATATGACGAAACAATAGAAAAGCGAAAGACAGAAATTGAGTTGATTAACCGCCAGCTTGGTATTTGAAATTAATCGTTGTATCGCTCAGAAATCAGACGGCTTATTTCACTGTAAATTTTTTGTAGTTGTGGTGACGCAATTGTGTCCAAATGTTTCTGCATTGTGGTTGTATCGTTTCGTCGGGCTGGTCCGGTTTGAGCTTCGGCAGGCGAAAGTGTTTGAATTTTTTCAGCCGTTTCAAGAATAAGCGGATGTAAAATATCGAAAGACATACCAGCGCTTTTAAGCATATCTGCTGCCACGGTGTACAAATAATTGCTGAAATTGCAGGCGAAAACAGCAGCCACATGTAGTTTAAGCCGTTGTTCTGAAGTAGCTAAACCAGCTTTATGAGTGATTGTTCCGGCAATTTCAAAAAGCATTTTGGCAGCATTTTCATTATTTCCTTCTACAAAAACGGGTATTTCTTCAAAATTGACTTTTTTATCTTTCGAAAAAGTCTGAAGTGGATAAAAAACTCCGAATTGCCCGAATTTATTACCAAAAACATTAATATCCACACTTCCGGCTGTGTGAACATGGATACCGGATATTACAGGCATTTCGTGTATGACGCTTTCCAGTGCGTTATCGCTGATTGCATAAATATACAAATCGGCTTTTTTCAACTGCGACAACGAGTGGCAATAATCAGTGTTCAGCCTTTGGGCCAGAGCCATTGCCGATTGCGGTGTACGGTTGTAGATTTGAACAATTTCGTGACCATTGGCCTGAAATGTTTCAGCCAGATGTGTAGCCACATTTCCTGCTCCCAGAATAACTGTTTTCATGCAGTATTTAACCCGTTATTTTTTACCTTTTACCACGCTTGTAATCATGATTCCGCCAGCAATTATGAGTAAAACAGGCCATATAAAGTCGGAAATGTGCTCGGTGAGCCGAATGATGTCGGATAAGCGGAACAGCAACGCAACTACGACAAGTACAAGTCCCGGAGTTTTGTTTTTGTGCGAAATTAAAAAAATAATACCCAATATGAGTGGATAGTTTTTAAAGTTGTAAATCAATTCTGATACCGATTCGGGTAAGATGTTTAACTGACGAATCAGAAAAAGGACACCAAATGTCAGTAATGATAAGCCCCAGGCTAAGCGACTGTCTTTTTGCATAAATATAAATTTTTATTTGCTTTTGTAGTTGTGGTTATATATCCTGTTTTGCCTTTTAACAACAATTATGCCTTAACTGATTTTGAAAGACAAAGATATTAAAAGTTTTTATAAATTTTAGAACAGTGGGCTTTATTTGCCGGAAACTCATTTATTCGTAGTATATTTGTATGTCGTAAATTTAATCAACATGCAAATTGTATGTGATTAATAATCAATTTGTTTAATGACTGAAAAACATCTTCAAACAGAGCTTGAACCATCGGACAGGTTGATATTGCTTGTTTCAAAACTAAAAGTTTCGGAAAGTGATATTGCCGGG
>JAYRXP010000285.1:0-4949 GCA_041917395.1 Paludibacter sp. | reverse complement strand
CCCTGGATTAACAGGCTTCGGGCGTCTGGTATCAATGCTGAACTTTACCCCGAACCAACCAAAATGAAGAAACAAATGAGCTACGCCGATGGCAAACAAATTCCGTTTGTGGCCATTGTGGGCGAAAATGAAATTGCCGAAGATAAAGTAATGCTGAAAAACATGAAGACAGGCGAGCAAAAACTCTGCTCATTTTCGGAACTTACAGAGGCTATCACGATTTAAAAAGTGACAAACCGGGCGCTATCTCGCGCAAAGGAATCATTACAAAATCCCGCTCCAGCATGAATGGATGCGGGATTTTTAATTCAGGCAAATCAATCCTGATATCATCGTAAAGTAAAATATCCAAATCGATAATCCGGTCGGCGTATCCGTTGTCCGATTTGGTTAAACGTCCCATTCTGACCTCTATCTGTTGGAGCTTACGCAACAACAAGTGCGGATCACAATCGGAAATGACAAGAATAACTGCATTCAAAAAGTCATTCTCAGAGTCAAATCCGACAGGCTTTGAGGAATAAAACTCCGACACACGTCTCACAACGCCAATCTCGCTACCAATGGCAGCTATCGCTTCCATAAGGTTTTGCTCCTTATCACCCAGATTAGTTCCTAATGCTATATATATATTTGACATACTTAAGTGTTTACTATTGCAAAGATATATTTTTTTGCATATAAACTGCCTAATCCTGCCCTTTTGTCAGTGAAATTTACACTATTTATTTGCTTACTGAAGCTATTTGTGCCAAAAATTATATCGAAAAATGTTTTAAATGACTTGGCATATCCTTTGTAAAAACCAGAATGTCTTACTAAAATCAGAAACAATCAAAATATTTAAAAATAAACTCAAAATGGGAAAAATTATTGGAATTGACTTAGGAACCACCAACTCGTGTGTTTCTGTAATGGAAGGTAACGAGCCTATCGTTATTGCTAACAGCGAAGGCAAACGCACAACACCTTCTGTAATTGGTTTTGTGGATGGAGGCGAACGCAAAGTAGGTGACCCTGCTAAACGTCAGGCCATTACAAACCCGACAAAAACTGTATTTTCAATCAAACGTTTCATGGGCGAAACCTACGACCGTTTGTCAAAAGAAATTGAACGCGTGCCTTACAAAGTGGTTCGTGGTGACAACAACACTCCTCGTGTAGATATTGACGGACGTTTGTATACTCCGCAGGAAATATCAGCTATTATTTTGCAAAAAATGAAAAAAACTGCTGAAGAATACCTCGGACAGGAAGTAACCGACGCAGTAATTACTGTTCCGGCTTACTTTAACGATGCACAACGTCAGGCAACCAAAGAAGCAGGTGAAATTGCAGGTTTAAATGTGAAACGTATTGTAAATGAGCCTACTGCAGCCGCTTTGGCTTATGGTTTAGATAAAACCAACAAGGATATGAAAATCGTGGTATTCGACTGTGGTGGTGGAACACACGACGTATCGGTTCTCGAATTAGGCGATGGCGTATTCGAAGTAAAATCGACCGATGGTGATACTCACCTTGGAGGTGATGACTTCGACCACCGTATTATCGATTGGTTGGTACAGGAATTTAAAAACGAAAACAGCGGAATCGACTTAAGCAAAGACCCAATGGCCTTGCAACGTTTGAAAGAAGCTGCTGAAAAAGCTAAAATCGAACTTTCGAATACAACTTCTTCGGAAATCAACCTGCCATACATTATGCCTGTGGATGGAGTACCACGCCACTTAGTGCGTACTTTGACCCGTGCTAAATTCGAACAATTGATTGACGATTTAATCCAACGTACCATTGAGCCTTGTCGTACAGCATTGAAAAGTGCGGGATTATCGATTGGCGATATCGACGAAGTGATTTTGGTAGGCGGTTCAACCCGTATACCAGCTATTCAGACAGCCGTTGAGAAATTCTTCGGAAAAGCACCTTCGAAAGGCGTAAATCCGGATGAAGTTGTGGCTGTAGGTGCTGCTATTCAGGGTGGTGTTTTGACCGGCGAAGTAAAAGATGTATTGTTACTCGATGTAACTCCGCTTTCGCTGGGTATCGAAACTATGGGTAGCGTTATGACTAAACTGATTGAAGCCAACACTACTATTCCTACAAAAAAATCGGAAACATTTACAACAGCTGCCGACAATCAGCCTTCAGTAGAAATTCATGTATTGCAGGGCGAACGTCCGTTGGCAAATCAGAACAAATCGCTTGGTCGCTTCCATTTGGATGGAATTATGCCTGCCCGTCGTGGTGAACCTCAGATTGAAGTAACTTTCGATATAGACGCTAATGGTATTTTGCATGTTTCGGCCAAAGACAAAGCTACCGGAAAACAACAAAGTATTCGTATCGAAGCTTCATCAGGCCTGAGCGATGCTGAAATCAAACGCATGAAAGACGAAGCTGCCGCTAACGCCGAAGCCGACCGTTTGGAAAAAGAAAAAATCGACAAACTGAATCACGCTGATTCGTTGATTTTCCAGACCGAAAAACAGTTGGCTGAGTTTGGTGACAAACTTCCTGCTGACAAAAAAGGACCAATCGAGGCTGCACTGGCAAAACTGAAAGAAGCTCACAAAGCACAGGATTTAGCAGGAATTGATGCTGCTACGAACGAGCTGAACGCTGTATTCCAGGCTGCAAGTCAGGAAATGTACAATGCTCAAAACGCTCAGGGTGGACAAGCCGGTCCTCAGGATTTTGGCGGACAACAACAAAGCTCTGGCGACAACAAGCAGGGAGATGTAACTGATGTTGACTTTGAAGAAGTTAAGTAAAAAACAACCCCTGACCCCTGAAGGGAAACAAGGAAAAATCGCCCAATCTGAGATTTCAGGTTGGGCGGTTTGTTTTGTAAAACATTTCGTTCATAATTCTGTTTAATTTCAAAATAAACGACCACATGAATTCCAACCTCGACGAACTTAAAGCATTTCTCGACCAAAAGGTAATTTTATACAATACTGAAAGTTACATTGAGTCTGATCCGATTCAGATTCCGCATCGCTACGCCCGCAAAGAGGATATTGAAATTGCAGCATTCCTCACCGCCACAATAGCCTGGGGACAACGAAAAAGCATTATTAAAAACGCAGCATTTTTGATGGACTTACTTGAGAATAGTCCGTACGATTTTGTTTTGAATGCATCGGAAAACGATATTCAAAACCTCAGACAATTTGTGCACCGGACATTTAATGGACTTGATTGCGAATTTTTTATTCGGGCATTACGCAATATGTATAAGAATCACGGAGGCCCTGAAAAGGTTTTTGCAGATGGATACAATACCGATTTAACTGTATTTTCGGCACTAAAGCACTTCCGGAAAGTTTTTTTATATACAGAAGAACCAAACCGGGCAGCAAAACACATATCAGACGTATCCGCAAACTCGGCTGCCAAAAGACTTAATATGTTTCTGCGTTGGTTGGTACGAAAAGATGAAGCCGGTGTGGATTTTGGAATATGGACAAAAATACCCATGTCGGCACTAATGATACCACTCGACGTACATGTGGGCGATGTAGGTCGGGCACTCGGCCTGTTACAACGCAAACAAAACGACTGGAAAGCGTTGGAAGAGTTAATGAATGCGCTTCGCACCTTCGACGGGAAAGATCCGGTTAAATACGATTACGCTTTGTTTGGTATTGGTGTCTTCGAATTGAATAAAAAATCAAAGATTTTGTAAATTGTAGAATTTGAATTTTTGATCTTATGAGACAACTATTAATCACTTAAAAAAAGGTAACGATGCCAAAAATAGTTGGTGATTAAGTCAAAAAGATTTATTAATTTTAGCGCGAAGTTGAAGAGGACATAGGCTCTTCTGAGGAGCAACCTATTAGCAATAGACTTCAGAATATACGGAAATGAGAGGAACTTCAGTAATTGAGGTTCCTCTTTTCATTACCGGTATTCTTATATGGCTAAAAAACCTATTCATTACTTTTGAAAAACAGATACCATTTAATGTAGTTTTTATAGTGCTCTTTTGAGAGCCCTCGATGTATTGATATATTTTGTTTTAAATGTCCAAAGAATGATTCCAGACCATTCGTTGTTTTAGGGATTCTAGGATTATCCAAATAGCAAAACATATATGGCAATGTACGTTTAATGTGAATAAATGCCTTTCTAACACTTTTATGGGTGAACCAATATCTGTTTGTGTCTTGCTTAATAGTTTTATGATTGACAAAATCTTTGTGTATTTGATACCATTGGTTCAATTCTACAATCCAATAACCCCAGTCAGTTCTGTCTTTAATCAAATGCATTTTACGAATGATATTACACAACTCTAAGCCTGCTGAGCTTTTTGGATTTACAGATAACCAAATAAGTGTTTCTCTTTGAATATGAGCTAAACAACGTTGAATTACAGTCTGTGGACTTACCTTTTTTACGGCTTTGATTATATTGCTTAGTCCATCGCAGGTTACACTTTCAATACAAATCCCTATATCCAGAAGGTTTTGTAAATCTTCAACAATCTCATCTAACCATTCGCCATCGGTGAGTCTATAGAAAACAGTAGCTTTTACATTATCGCCTCTGTAGAGCACTAAACATACTTTATTTGCAAAGTAAGTCCCGTCTATTAATAGGTTAAGCTTTTCACTTCTTGATATTTTCCAAGTAGGCGATTCTAACAAATAATCGTAAAAGTAACGTTTTAAACTTCGTGTACTGTAACCACTTTCTTCACTTATTTGCTCAAAGGTTTGTTTCCCAACTATCCACTCCCGAAACCAAACTAAACGATTTCTTTTACTCTGTTCGGGTTTATTCCGGGTAAAAAGTAATCCGCAGTTTTTACATTTAAATCTTTGTTTGCCCTGTTGGAAACCCCAACGAATTACATCCAAACTATGGCAACCCCAACACCTTGTTTTCCTTGTTTTTTGCATATTAAAAAAGTTTACTGAAACGAAGTTCAGTAAACT
>JAYRXP010000284.1:0-6172 GCA_041917395.1 Paludibacter sp. | reverse complement strand
AGCATGTCGAAAAAACCGTATGTTTGCGCATAATTATCCAAACAAACATCAAAAAAAACCCATGCTCCCCAAATCAGAACGCGAAGCGATTACCAGACTTATCAAACACGAAGTAACGCCGGCAGTAGGCTGTACCGAACCCATTGCAGTGGCACTTGCAGTAGCAAAAGTTACCGAACTGCTGCAAAACATACCGGATAAAATGAATGTATTTCTGAGTGCAAACGTTCTGAAAAATGCTATGGGAGTTGGCATTCCCGGCACAGGAATGTCGGGGTTACCCATTGCGATAGCTATGGGAGCAGTAGTTGCCAGGCCCGAACTGAGTCTGGAGATACTGAAAGACCTCAGCCCCGCCCAGATTGAGCGTGGCAAAGAACTGGTAGCCGAAAAACGAATTCACATACACCTGAAAGAAGACATTACCGACAAACTGTATATACAGGCCATCGGTACCTATGGCCACCACTCGGCAGAGGTTATCATACGCAAAGAACATGCACTGTTTTCGTTTATCAGACTCAACGACAATATTATACTCCGAAACGAAAATATCGGGAGCGACACCCAAAGCAGCGAAGACATACAACTGAGTTTTGATAAAGTATGCGATTTTGCATGCCTGACGCCGTCCGACGAAATTGCATTTATACTCAAAACCGTTGAACTGAACAAAGCCGCTGCCGTGGAGTCGCTCAAAGGCACCTACGGACACAGCGTGGCACAAACACTGGCCAACGGCATGATGGGAAATACCGTTTACACGCGTATGCTCTCGGTAACAGCCGCTGCCTGCGATGCACGTATGGCAGGAGCCATGTTTCCGGTAATGAGTAATTCCGGAAGCGGAAATCAGGGTATTGCCGCCACACTTCCGGTATCGGTTTTTGCCGAAGAAAGCGGAAAAACAGAAGAAGAACTTATACGCGCACTCACCCTGAGCCACCTGATGACTATTTATATTAAGCAAAGTCTGGGGCGATTGTCAGGACTGTGTGGCGCTGTGGTGGCAGCCACCGGAGCCAGTTGCGGTGTAACTTACCTGATGGGCGGAACCCGTGAACAGATAGGATATTCGATTAAAAACATGATAGGCAACATTACCGGAATGATTTGCGACGGAGCCAAACCCAGTTGCGCCCTGAAAGTGGCCAACGGAGTGTCTACCGCCACACTGTCGGCACTACTGGCTATGGACAACAAAGTGGTTTCGGACGTGGAAGGCATTATCGACGAAAATATAGACAAAACCATACTCAACCTCACAAAAATAGGCCGCGATGGCATGAACGAAACCGACCGCATGGTACTGGATATAATGACGAGCAAATAACACGAATCGATGAATGTCATTTTAACAAACTCATGGCTGGACAATTGGGATAGGTTGTCTCGAATGCTTGAATTTCCCGATGCAATTAGAAAAATGATGTATACAACAATATGGTACAATTTATCATTATCTTTGAACAAAGATAGAATATCAATTAATTTTCCTCTTTTGATACAGTTTATTGAATAGACCCAAACAGACCCAATTTCAGTCTAATCGTATGGAGTCGTACAGCAATTTTGTGGAGTCATACAGAGAAATTTTCAGGTCGTACTGCGATTAAAGAGGTTTACGCACAAAAGGGGTTATATATAAGCAGCAGATAGCCAGTAGCCTGACAAATGATGGCTACGCCCCTGTTTTATTACCAGTTGCTGGCATTTTTCACAAACGCCTCGGCTTCTCCGAGCACATTCAGTTTCCCTACGTCAATCATTTTGTAGTCCGATGGCACAAAACCGAGAATGTTGCTTTGCTTCATATTGTCTAAATAAAAATCCATAACCGGAAATTTATCAGGATAGGATGTCATAAGCTCAAAAACCTGTGGCGAAAGCACCTGAATTCCCGAAAAAGCATACTTCCGGTAATGCTCGGGATGATGGAGACCGGCCGGTTTTGTTTCGCCTGTTTTTTCATTCACCCATCCGCTAAGCCTTAAGTCATCGTCGAAAAGCAGATACCTGAACGTATCGCGGCTGCTCACCACCAGTGTTGCGAGCGGATTTGTCCGTTTGTGTTGCCTGTATAGTTCGTACAGGTTTACGGTAGATAATATATCGACATTATGCACCAGAAATGGCTGATTATCGTCGAAGAAAGCAGCTGCTTTTTTTATTCCGCCTCCCGTTTCGAGCAACATTTCACGTTCGTCCGAAATTTCGATACGAATATCAAAAGCATTGTTTGCCTGCACAAAGTCAATTATCTGATCGGCAAAATGATGTACGTTTATCAGTATTTCGTCGAAACCTGCCGACTTTAGTTTCAGAATCACATGTTCCAGTAACGGCTTTCCGGCAATGGGAACAAGTGCTTTGGGCAAATTATCGGTAAGGGGTTTCAGTCGTGTACCAAGTCCGGCGGCAAAAACAAAAGCTTTCATGTCTATTCTTTTTTTATGAAGCAAAGTTAGTAATTATTGCCGAAAACAACGTACATTTGTTGTTCAAAAAAAATCAAATTAATATGTCGAGATACACTGCCCGCGAAGAAAAAGCGAATACACTCACCCACGCCATCGGTATTCCGTTTGGTATTTGTGTTTTTATCTTTTTATTAAACCAAAATCTACCTTCGGGCAATTACTGGCTGATAGCCAGCACCCTGGCGTATGCTTTGTTTATGACTGCCTCGTACGTAACTTCAACTTTTTACCACTACGAAAAGAACGAAGACCGGAAAAAGTTGTTACGCAAATTTGACCATGCAGCCATTTACCTTCATATTGCAGGTTCGTACACTCCTTTTACGCTGGTTGTACTTCGTAACGAAGGTTACTGGGGCTGGACACTTTTTGCTATCATTTGGCTTGCTGCCATCGCGGGAGTTATTTTGAGCTTTACCAATCTGAAAAATGCAAGCAAACTCGAAACTGCTTGTTACGTGGCAATGGGCTGGGTGGTTGTGATTGCTTTCAAACCCCTGATTGATGTACTTTCGGCTTCCGGGTCCATGGATATTTTCTGGTGGCTCGTTGCCGGAGGACTTTCATACACCCTTGGAGCTGTCATTTATCTGCTCAAAAAAATCGAATTTATGCATGCTGTATGGCATCTTTTCGTCCTGGGCGGAAGTGTATGCCATGCTATTGCTATCGGACTTATATTCTAAAACCGGCATTTAATCCAAACCGGGAACTGATCGGATGGATAATTTTTTCCACAAATTTATCATTAATAACTCCGATACTTCTGAATAATTATCCATTTATTATTCCCCCGCCCAGAATGCAACCGTTTCGGTAAAAAACAGCCGATTGTCCGGGTGCAACCGACTCGAGCGGTTCGGCAAGTATTACGCGGGCAAAATTATCTTCTAAAAACACCACACGACATTTTGTATTTTGTTTGCGGTAGCGAATACGGCAGTTAATATTATATTCTTCACCAAACAATGATTTATCAACAACGTTCACCGAATGTATACTGAATTCGGTTTTGTACATGGCTGCGAGCGGCGCCAGTACTATTTCGTTGGTATCGGGTTTTATTTCCTTTACAAATACTTTGCGGTTCAGATGAATTAATCCGCGTCGCTGCCCTACGGTGTAGAGCGGATAACCATCGTGTCGGCCCAGAATTTTGCCTGATTCGTCGGTAAAATTTCCGGGATAAATATATGCTTCGTGCTGTGGGAGCAACGAACGCAGAAACGGACGGTAATCGCCCTGACAAAAACAAGCTCCGAGACTGTCCTTTTTTTCGGCCACTTTCGTATAGCCACGTTCAGCTGCCATAGCGCGTACATCCGTTTTGCGGAAACCTCCTAACGGAAAAACAATACGCGCGAGTTGCTGCTGCGACAATCCCCACAGAAAGAATGACTGATCCTTGTCGGGGTCGAGGCCTTCGGCAACAAAAAATTGTCCGTCGTTCTCCAGAATGCGCACATAATGTCCCATTGCCACTTTATCGCATCCAAGCCGGTCGGCTTCGTCAATTATCAGTTTCCATTTCAGTTCGTTATTGCATTTCACACACGGAAACGGGGTGCGGCCTGCCAGGTATTCGTCGACAAAATAACCTACTACAAGACTGCGGAATTCTGCTCTTGCATCGTACGTAATGTGCTCGATGCCCAGCTTCGAAGCCAGATTGCGGGCATCGTTCAAATGATGGTTTTCGCCCTCCTCCCAAAACCGGAACGTGATACCAACCACCTCGTAGCCCTGCTCCTGTAAAAGAATGGCAGCAACCGAACTATCGGTGCCGCCACTCATTCCAAGTAATATCCGTTTGTTGTTTTTAATCATCTAATTGTCTTTTATCATCACAACCTGTCCCGATCTATCGGGATCACCACATCATCATAATATCACATCATCACATTATTTCAACTTCTCAGTCAGTTTGCGTATTTCGAGCAGCGGCGACGAACGATTATATAAAATCTCGTACACAGCATCCACTATCGGCATATCAATCTGATATTTCTCGTTAATTTCGTAAATACATTTGGTGGCATAATATCCTTCGGCAATCATTTCCATCTCCATTTGGGCTGTTTTTACCGAATAGCCTTTGCCAATCATGGTTCCGAACAGGCGGTTTCGGCTAAAGTTGGAATAAGCTGTTACCAGCAAATCGCCCAGGTAAGCCGGCTCGTTCGTATCGCGGTGCATAGGATTCACTGCGTTGCAAAAACGGCTGATTTCCTGAATAGCATTCGAAATTAAAACTGCCTGAAAATTATCGCCATACTTCAACCCGTGACAAATACCGGCAGCAATCGAATAAATATTTTTCATAACCGACGAGTATTCAATTCCCAGAATATCGTCGCTAATGGAAGTACGCACAAAACTGGTTGTAAAACGCTGAGCCATTATGCGGGCTTTATCGCGGTCGGCACACCCAATGGTAAGATACGAAAGCCTTTCGAGCGCAACTTCCTCGGCATGACACGGACCTGCAAGCACCATCATATTTTCTTTGGGTACATTGTAATACTCCTCAAAATAGTCCGACACAATCATATTTTCGTCAGGAACAATACCTTTGATGGCTGTAATTACAATCTTTTTGTCCAGCTTGCGTTTGAGTTTTTTAAGATGCTGCTTCAGAAAAGGCGATGGAGTGGCAAAAATCAGAATATCCGATGTAGCCACCACATGATTAATATTGCTTGTAAATTTTATGCGGTCGGTGTCAAATTTTACACCGGTAAGATACGATGGATTTTTACTCATTCGCACAAATTCGTCAATCTGGTCCTGACGGCGCATATACCAGTTTATTTCGTGCGAATTTACCAAAGCAATTTTGGCAATAGCTGTTGCCCAGCTACCACCACCCAAAATCGCTATTTTACTTTTTTCGTTCATTTTTATTATTTGACAACTGTCGACAGACAACTGACAACGGATTATAAACTTACTACTATAAACTGTAAACTATAAACTTTCAACCCATTTTTCCACTTCTTCTTTGGTTGGATTTTTAAGTTCGAGTTTGTGTTTTTTGTTATATCCGCAAATATCCTGATGGAATTTATTCGGATTCAGACCTTTCAGGGCGTCAACTGTAAGAATGCCTGTTTTCATAATTACTTCGGCCCATTCGGCAGGTATTCCAAGTTCGATAAACTTTTCGGGACCTTCTTTTTTGGCCACTTTCTCGGGTTTCATTTGCGGGAAGAAAAGTACTTCCTGAATAGCTTGCTGGCCGGTCATAAGCATTACCAGACGGTCCATACCAATGCCCATACCCGAAGTTGGCGGCATTCCGTATTCGAGCGAGCGTACAAAATCCATATCAATAAACATGGCTTCGTCATCACCCTTTTCGCTCAGTTTAAGCTGCTCCTGGAAACGTTCCAACTGATCAATCGGGTCATTGAGTTCCGAATAAGCATTGGCAAGTTCCTTACCGTTTACCATCAATTCGAAGCGTTCGGTTAGTTCCGGATTTTCGCGGTGACGTTTACACAACGGCGACATTTCGCGTGGATAATCGGTAATAAATGTAGGCTGAATGTAATTGCCCTCGCATTTTCCACCAAAAATTTCATCGATTAGTTTGCCTTTTCCCATTGTTTCGTCGGCTTCGATATGAAGTTGTTTACACACATCGCGCAATTGCTCTTCATTCATTCCGTTGATATCAATTCCCGTGTGCT
>JAYRXP010000283.1:0-2034 GCA_041917395.1 Paludibacter sp. | reverse complement strand
GGATTACAAAAATCCGTACACTCAAAAAATCAATTGATGCCCGTTCGATGTTCCCGAAAGTGAATGTGACGCTTGAGGTTTATGTGGACGAAATTGCTCCTGAAAATAAATTTGAATCGTTCAACTATGGCGATGTGTCTGGTGCTGAGCCGGTTTTGATTGTTGGCGCAGGCCCGGCAGGATTGTTTGCCGCCTTAAAACTGATAGAAAACGGACTTAGACCCATTATAATTGAGCGTGGCAGGCAATCTGACAAACGAAAGATAGATATTGCGCATTTAAATCTGGGGAAAAAATTTGATCCCGAATCAAATTATTGCTTTGGAGAAGGAGGAGCCGGAACATTTTCGGACGGAAAGCTCTATACCCGTTCGAAAAAGAAAGGTAATGCGCAACGAATTTATGAAATTTTTCATGTTCACGGAGCTTCAGAGGAAATACTTTATGATGCACATCCTCATATTGGTTCCGATAAATTACCTATGGTTGTTGGAACCATTAGTAACACAATACGGCTTTGTGGTGGTGAACTTCATTTCGAAGAAAAGGTTGTTGAATTTTTAATTGAGAATAATGCTGTAATTGGTTGTAAAACAGAATCGGGAAAGATTTTTAATGCAAAGGCTTTGATTCTGGCAACCGGACACTCTGCACACGATATTTACGAACTTTTATATAAGCAAAATATTCAGCTCGAACCTAAAGGGTTTGCTATGGGAGTACGTGTTGAGCATCCGCAAACTCTTATCGATAGCATTCAATATCATTCAAAAATAAAGAACGAATACCTGCCTGCTGCCAGTTATAGTTTGGTAGAGCAAGTCAACGATCGTGGTGTTTATTCGTTTTGCATGTGTCCGGGTGGACGTATAGTTCCTGCCGGAAGTGGAAAAGAAGAAATTGTAGTTAATGGAATGTCGGCTTCCAAACGCAATTCACCGTTTGCAAATTCAGGTATAGTAGTTGAAGTTCGTCCGGAAGATATACCCGAAGAGTTTAAGGAATACGGTCCGATTGCAGGATTAAAGTATCAGCAATATATTGAAAATCTGGCTTATAAAAACAATGGTGGTTTCGGACAAACGGCTCCTGCGCAGCGATTAGTCGATTTTGTTAAGGGGAAAGTGTCGGCAGATTTGCCTGAATGTTCGTACATGCCCGGACTTATTTCATCGCCACTTCATTTTTGGTTGCCCGAATTTATTTCAAGTCGTTTGCGCGAAGCCTTTAAGAAATTCGATCGCAAAATGCATGGCTATCTAACCAACGAAGCTGTGGTAGTGGGAGTAGAGACACGTTCTTCAGCTGCTGTACGTATACCGCGCGATCCCGAAACCGGCTGTCATCCCCAAATAGCAGGTCTTTTCCCGGCTGGCGAAGGTTCAGGATATTCAGGCGGTATTACTTCTTCTGCAATTGATGGTGAAAATGCGGCATTAGCTGTTAAAAAATGGTACGAACAAACCAAATAAATACGAATTTCAACTTCCAATATGGCATTGATTAATCCTCAATTTATTAAGCTGATTACTTTTTCGCTTCAACTTTCTGAAAAACAAATCCGCAATACCATTAATTTGCTCAACGAAGGTGCAACTATACCTTTTATAAGTCGCTATCGCAAAGAAATGACCGACGGTTTGGACGAAGTGCAAATCGCAAACATCAAAGAGCAGTTTGAAAAACTATGCGAACTCGAAAAGCGAAAAGAAACTATTCTTGCTACTATCGAAGAACAGGGAAAGTTGACTGAAGAATTGCGCATTCGCATTGACAACTGTTGGATTTCTAACGAATTAGAAGATATTTATCTCCCATACAAACCGAAACGTCGTACACGTGCCGAAATTGCACGGGAGAAAGGTCTTGAGCCACTTGCACGCATGATAATGAAGCAAAATTCGGACGATGTACAACGAATGTCAGTTGCTTTTGTCACTAAAAATGTCAAGGATACCGACGAAGCAATCGCAGGTGCCCAGGATATTATTGCCGAATGGATAAATGAAAGCGAAGCCGCACGAAATGCGGTTC
>JAYRXP010000282.1:0-3521 GCA_041917395.1 Paludibacter sp. | reverse complement strand
TGATTGGTTGTGGGAAACGCTGGTTTTCGCGCATTCCGTCGGGTATTTTTACTCCGCAAATTTCGCGTACGCCACTTTTGTACGTTCTCCACGCACTTCCGCAAAGATAACCGCGTACAATCATTTCTACAGGATAACCTTCGCAACGCAGACCAACGGTAACCATTGGGTCGGGTGTAGCGAGTTTCCAATTCGGCACGATATCGGCAGTAGCATCAAGAAATTTTGCAGCTATCTGATTCAACATCTGACCTTTGTACGGAATTCCTTTAGGCAATACCACATCGAAAGCCGAAATACGGTCGGTGGCAACCATAACGAGCAAATCGTTTTTTACGGTGTATACGTCACGTACTTTGCCATGATATACATTTTTTTGTCCATCGAAATGGAAATCGGTGTTTGTAAGTGCATTCATATTTGTTGAGTTTATTATTTTTCTTTTTTGTGAATGATTTTTTGTTCTTCTTTAGAAATGTGTGTTGTACGTTTCTCGTACGCTTCCACAATGCGTTGTACCAATTTGTGACGAACAATATCGTTTACGTCAAATTCTACTTTGGCAATACCTTTTACACTTTTCAAAACTTCCAGCGCATCAATTAATCCTGATTTCTGTTGATAGGGCAGGTCGATTTGTGTCATATCTCCGGTGACTATCATTTTGGTATTCAGCCCCATGCGGGTCAGGAACATTTTTATTTGCGACGTGGTTGTGTTTTGTGCCTCGTCGAGTATTACCACGGCATCACTCAGTGTCCGTCCGCGCATAAAAGCCAGCGGAGCAATCTGAATAGTACCGTTCTCCAGATATTCCTTTAGTTTTAAGGGAGTTATCATATCCTGTAATGCATCATAAAGCGGTTGCAGGTATGGGTCGATTTTTTCCTTCATATCGCCGGGCAGAAAGCCCAGCTTTTCGCCCGCTTCCACAGCAGGACGGCTAAGGATAATTTTTTTTATTTCTTTATTTTTCAACGAGCGTACAGCCAACGCAATGGCTGTGTAGGTTTTTCCGGAACCCGCCGGACCAATGGCAAACAACAAATCGTTGGTTTCGAAATCCTTAACCAGCTTTTGTTGATTTTTGGTGCGTGCCGTAATGGACTTCCCATTCACGCCATGCAAAATAAGATTGTCGAAACGAACTTCGGCAGGAGCACTTCCTTTAACGATTTCGACTATGTTTTCTTCAGATAAAGAATTGTTATCCAGCGAATAACGTTCAATCCTTTTTATGTTTTCAATCAATCTGTCAACATCTTCGTTGCTTCCCGATATTTTTACAACATGCCCGCGCGCCATCAATCGCAAGTTTGGATGCAGGTTTTTCAGTAACTGAATATTGACATTATTCACTCCGTAAAAAACGGTTGTGTCAGTATGTTCGGAAAGTTCGAAGATATGTTCTGTCATAGATCAATATATGTTAGCACACAGAAAACACAGAAAATACGGATTATGTTCTGTAGTATCCGTGCTTTCGGTGTGCTGATATTTTTTAATAAGCAAATAATGGATATTTTTCCATTGTACTATTCACACGTTCGCGTACCGAAGTGATGACAGCTTCATTTTCAACGTTCGAAAGTACAGTTTCAATCATTTCAGCAATTTCAGCCATTAAATCTTCTTTAGCACCACGAGTTGTGATAGCAGGTGTTCCCAAACGGATACCCGAAGTCTGGAAAGCTGAACGACTATCAAATGGAACCATATTTTTATTTACAGTAATATCTGCCTCCACCAATGCTTTTTCAGCCACTTTACCTGTCAGTTCAGGGAATTTCGAACGTAAATCAACCAACATAGAGTGATTATCGGTTCCACCTGAAATAATTGTAAAACCTCTTGAAATCAGTGCATTTGCTAATGTTGCAGCATTTTTTTGTACTTGTGCCTGATATTCTTTATATTCCGGTTGAAGGCATTCGCCAAATGCAACTGCTTTAGCAGCAATTACATGCTCCAGCGGACCGCCCTGAATTCCGGGGAAAACAGCTGAGTCGAGTAGGGCAGACATCATTTTTACTTCGCCCTTTGGAGTTGTTTTGCCCCATGGATTTGGGAAATCTTTACCCATTAAAATAATACCTCCACGTGGTCCACGCAATGTTTTGTGGGTTGTAGAAGTTACGATATGTGCCCATTTCAAAGGATTTTCCAATAAGCCGGCTGCAATCAAACCTGCAGGGTGAGCCATGTCGATCATCAACAAAGCGCCTACTTTATCTGCAATTTCGCGCATGCGTTTGTAATCCCACTCACGTGAATAAGCCGAACCACCACCAACAATCAGTTTGGGTTGTTCGCGGAGAGCAACTTCTTCCATTTGGTCGTAATCCACACGTCCTGTATCTTCTTTTACATTGTATTCGCATGGTTTGTAGAGAATTCCCGAACTGTTTACTAATGAGCCGTGCGATAAGTGACCGCCGTGTGATAAGTTTAAACCTAAAAATTTATCTCCCGGATTCATGCAAGCCAAAAATACAGCTGCATTAGCCTGAGCGCCTGAGTGTGGTTGAACGTTTGCCCACTCAGCGCCGAATATCTCTTTTAAACGGTCAATAGCAATCTGTTCGCTTTGGTCAACTACTTCGCAACCACCATAATAGCGTTTTCCGGGATATCCTTCGGCATATTTGTTGGTCAACACCGAACCCATGGCCTCCATTACCTGCTCGCTAACGAAATTTTCCGAAGCAATTAACTCAATACCTTTCATCTGACGCTGTTTTTCGCGTCCGATAATGTCAAAAATAATCTGGTCTCTTTTCATTTTTTTGGGTCTGTAGTCTAAGGTCTAAAGTCGAATGTCTTTAGTCGATAGACCGAATTATTATTTAGTTTATTTATTTTTCTTTTTTGCTGCTTACTACTTACTGCTTATTAAGTAATTCCTGAAACCTTTCTACAAATTTCCCCACATGAAATCCATCCATAAGTGCATGATTTGCATGTATATCAACAGGTAACCACATTTTATCTCCTTCGTGTGTTATTTTGCCAAACGTAATCTTCGGAATGCTGCGGGATGCATTAAACTTACGCGCATGATTTACAGCATAAAAATCTATCCAGGGAACTGTAGAATAGTGAATCACTTCAGGTCCCGGATCAGGGAACTTTAAACCAAATTCAGCTTTAACACGTTCAGTTTCAGTTTTTGCCTGCGCCATAAATACTTCTATATCATCGTTGTATGGAAAATATCCACAACCATAAGTTTCATCATCTCTGAAAATCGTGGTTCCGGCACCTACGCTATCGTAACAATATAGTTTGTCATCTTCAATCCGGTATTTGAATTCTTCTGTTTCGTTTGCAGCTTTCAACGATAAATACAGATAGTACAACGAGAACGGATAACCTTTATCTTTTGCGACTTTTCGGGCTTTAGAACACTCCAAACGCACCACCACACCAAACAGGGGCTCATCGAAAACACTGAAAACTTCATAATGTTCTCTCCGTTTCCATGTCGATATGTCTATTTCACGTTTCATTTTAATCAATGT
>JAYRXP010000281.1:0-1619 GCA_041917395.1 Paludibacter sp. | reverse complement strand
GCTGCCAGTTCAGTTACAGTGGTTTCGGGAACATCCATAACAGCTGTTGCGCCCGTAACTACTTCGGGTAACATTACGGTAACAACCTCGGCCGGAACATCTAACGGAGTGTATTTCAACTATTCATCAACGATAACGGATATCCAACCTGTCGATTTGAATGACCAATCAACTGTTTTGATTTATCGTAATGCAAATAATCAAATTACTATTCTGTTGCAAAATGCCGTGAGTAAAAATGCCGTTGTAACCATTTTTGATAAACTGGGGCATAGATTAGAATTCTTTCCTATAAAAAATGCAACTACCATTATTGGTAAATCATTAACTTCGGGCGTATATATAGTTCAGGTTACAAACGGGAAAAAAACGGTGGCACGTAAAATAACAATTTAATAAGTAAATTGTGAAATGAAGTTCTGGATGCTGGTTGTGGGGCAAGAGTTGAAAATGTAAAATGCGGAGAGTAAACTGTATTTCAAGCCTCGCCCCATATAGCCTGAATTGCCATGTCAGGCAGTATATAACTACAAATTTAATTTAAAAATAAATACGTGATATTAGAACCAATAGAATTTAACGACTTAGTAGAAATACGAAATATACAGCCAGAAGATTGGGCCGACATAATTCCGGATATTCAGTTCTATTTAAAATCGCCATTTTGTTATCCGATAAAAGCAACGATTGATACTGAAATTGCAGGCATTGGAACATTAATAACTTTTGGAAATACTGGTTGGTTGGCTCACATAATTGTGGGTAGCAACTACCGAAACAAAGGTGTCGGTTCTCGGATTGTAAACGAACTATTGAGAAAAACAGAAGAAAATGCAATTGAGACATGTTCGCTTATTGCAACCGAATTAGGCAGACCGGTTTAATTAAAAGCCGGATTTAGAATGGTAACAGAATATGCATTATTAAAAAGAGAAAAACAGTGGATTGATTGTCCGGCTTCAAAAAATGTGATTGGATTTGAAGAGAAATACCGGACTGCAATTTACGATCTGGATAAAGTGATTTCGGGCGAAAACAGGGAATTGCTTCTGAAAGATTTTCTGGATAACTCATTTCTTTACGTTCAAAACGGGAACGTTGCCGGGTATTACCTGCCCGATTTGAAAGAAGGACCAATATTCGCAGACACAAGCGATGCTGGTATGGAATTGATGAAACTTAAGTATTCGACAGCTGACAAAGCTGCGATTCCTGCCGGTAATATCGTAGCACTTGAGTTCCTGAAACAAAATGGATTTGTTGAAGCTTCGAAAGTAACCAGAATGGTTTTCGGAAAAGATTTAAATTGGAATCCCACAAAAATATATAGTAGAATTGGTGGAAATTTAGGATAAGTATTTAATTTGTTCGCGGCAGTAACAGGACTCACCGCATAGCGGCATGTTCCACCTGCCTTGTATTTTAGAAAATAAGCAGGAGTTTTAACTTTGGATCCTTCGCTGCGCTCAGGATGACAGGGTGGTGTGGTAGAAGGAAAACTGTCGATCAGAGGCAATGCAATGCATGGTGTATGAAACGACGGGTGCGGGAGACAGTAGAGACTTGCCTTTAGTGATAAATGAAGCAAAATGGAACAAAAAGATTATATAAAAAGAGAG
>JAYRXP010000280.1:0-3675 GCA_041917395.1 Paludibacter sp. | reverse complement strand
TTGATAGTCGCAGTATTTGGTTCTTCCTGAATCGAAAATCCATTAAAATGAACTATTTCGTCGCGCAAATCGGATGGCGAATTTAAGCTGCGGTAAATTCCCCATTTTGGGCGAATAAAATCATTATCAGCTCTGATAGTCAGTATGTTATTGTTCGTATACGACATAATTGTTGCGTTAGTACTCACGTTTTTTATCAAAATGGAATATGTGCCACCAACATTATTTACTTTAATCTGTTCGGTAACTTCCACCCAGTTTCCTTCGAACAGCGAAAGGTTTACCTGCGTAAGTTTTTCGGAACTTAATGTGGAACTTTCGTAGTAATTAAGTTCCATTTTGTTCGGGCTTCCTTTGCGGGCTGTAAGCACAAAAATTGGATCATCGGCATCGCCACCTACGGCTTTAATTTGATGTAAATGCGTAAAACTCGATGAGGGTTGGAAACCAACCGGCACTCGAAATTTCCATTTGTAAATGACTGTTTCGCCCGAAACTCCTTTTAAGTTTGCCGGTGAGGCATCGTACGTTTTTATTTCTAAGCGTTGGCGGTCGAAGTTAATGCAGCGGTCGTTATCGGGCGTTACATGAATGTGAAAAGCAAATACATACTGATTTAGCGTTGCATCCCAAACTTCGGTAATGTGTCGTCCGAACTCGGGATGAACGCATTCCGGATTTTCAACTACATCGCCGCCGTTTGGAGCTAACACGCTGTTGATTAATTCGTATGTATTGCCAGGCCCGTTTGCATTCAAAACTATTTGAGCCAATAAATTTCCATTGAATCCTATAAAAATGCAAAACGATAATATTTTGAAATTTACTTTCTTCATTCTACTTTTTCAGTTTTACATTTTTGTATCTTTTCAGGGCTTCAAGGTAATAATAATCGGCATACGAAATTGGTGTATCGATTTCGTCTTTCGCTGGCCAGTTTCCGGTAGAATGTATTAGAATAAAAAGTCCGTTTTCTCCTTTTTTTGCCAAATAATTGTCCGATGATAAGCTTTTTAATATTTTCTCTGCTGTCGCAAGATAGTTGTTTTTTTCGTTGGTAAAAGTACTTAATTCGATCAAAGCGGAAGCAATGACGGCAGCTGCCGAAGCATCGCGTGGTTCGGTCGGTATGTTTGGCGCATCAAAGTCCCAATATGGAATCAAATCTTTGGGTAATCGGGGATGATTTATAATAAATGCAGCTACTTTTTGTGCTTGTTCCAGGTAAATTTGTTTTCCGGTTTGGCGATACATCATGGTGAATCCATACAATGCCCATGCTTGCCCGCGCGCCCACGATGAATTATCGTTGTAGCCCTGATGCGTTACTTTTTTAACAATTTTGCCTGTTATGCTGTCGTAATTAACCACATGTACACAACTGTTGTCGGCACGAAAATGATTTTTAATCGTCAAATCGGCATGCGATATACAGGCATTTTTCATATTTTCGTTACCCGTTAGTTTTCCCATATCGTACAAAAACTCCAGATTCATCATGTTATCGATAATGACCGGGAAATTCCAACGATTTCGATGGTTCCACGATTTCATTAAGCCTACATGCGGATAATAGCGTGTCATGAGCGAATTTGCACCATTAATCATCACCTTTTTGTAGGCTTCATTTCCGGTTAGCCGGTAGCCGTTTCCGTAACTGCAATTTAAAATAAATCCTACATCATGGGTGTCGGTGCGGTTTTTGGCACCTTCGAGCAATTCAGTATAGTTTTGCGCATAGGTTTTCAGTTTTTCGTTTCCGGTAAGTTCGTACATATACCACAACGAGCCCGGAAAAAATCCGCTGCACCAGTCTTTTATGCCAACAAATCGTACTTCACCGTGTTGAAATGTTCGTGGCGATAGTTTTTTCTCCCTATACGTTTCGGCAGCCAAAAGCAATTGATTCTCTGAACGAATTAGGGCATTTTGGAGCCACTTTTCCTCTTTTGGTTTCTCAGCTTTCATCTTTAGAGGGCTTTGCATTCCCAACCAAAGTATTGGGTTTTTGAGTGGTATATTGCGTTTGCTTTCCTCACTTGGGAAATCTGCCGATGCATTTTCCCAAATTTCCACCCAGTCGGTTTTCGGCGTATGCATGGCTGCCAAAAACATAAATGGTCGGCGACCCGGTTGTTCGTCCCAGTACAACACATCTTTCGGGAAAGACCATTTTGTTTTATCCACAACAAATGGTTTAATAAAATCCAATGCTTTAGGCATTCCTCTTCCATCGTTCAATTCAAAAGTCCAACTATTTAGAATATGAGCTAAAGTGGCAGCGCCATCGAGGTTGAAAAGCGAATAAGCAAAAGGTTTTGTGCGCGCTGTTTCTAACGGAAAACTACCATCCATTGCCATTTGATTGGTTAGCAGTTGGTTTTTATAAAAGTTACGGCATTTGTCCAAACTAATTTCATCGCCTATAAAAGCGGCGTAAGCAGCTACTTGTGCATGCCACCACGTTCCGTGATTGTTTTTGGCATTCATTTCGTCGATACCATACGGGTGCGTTTTTAACCAGTTTAAAAATGTGCTGAACCATTGTTTTATTTTGTCAGCATCGGTTTTGGTTAAATAAGGCGATTTTTGCAAAATCTCGATTGATTTTACTACTTCTATCAACGAAATGGCATCAATTATTCCAATGCCACGGCCGGTATTTACGCCTTTTATTGCTTGTGCATAGAGCAAATGTGGATTCATAAGTGTCTGAGAGTCCACAAACCATGCTTTCAGATGTTTTACGGCATGTTGAGCATATTTTTTCTCGCCTGTTAACAAGTAAGCTGAAGTTTCAGTTCCAACTATCCACGAAAATCGCCCGATGGCTTTTAAGTGATTATCGAAGTTATCGGGATTATTCACACCATCTTTGCGGATATACGGTCCGTCAGGGTTTTCAGGATTTGGCCACCAATACGTTGCTTCGGAATAATAATCGTGACTGCCTCCGGCACTTCGCACGCATTGCGAGGCGGTTACAGTAATTGGCTTTTCCTTCAAAAACTGATCAGCTAATTTCAGTACGCGTTTTTGTTCTGCTTGTATAATAAATTGGTTGGCTCCTTCGGCAAATTCAGACTTTTTTGTTTGTGAAGCAAAAAGTAAAAAATGCGGAAAAATCAATAGAATTAAAAGGGCGTATTTGTAGAATCGTTTTCTTTTCATTCGTTTAATTGCTCTGTTTGTCAGATAAATAGATTTTTTTTCTATTGCTAACTCACTGAAGTGGTTGTTTTTATATTTTTTATTTCAGACCGATATTAGCACCGTCAGTAGCTTTGCCAACTAATTTTGACTTTTTATTAAGTCGAAAACTTTTCTTTTCGAACTTTGGATTCTCGAATATTATTTTTTCTGCTTTTGCACCTTTTTCAATTTTCGGTTCGGCGCATGCATTGAAATTTGAATTCTGAATTTTATTTTTCTCTCCGGCTAATCGCACACTTACTTTGGCCATCGAATTGTTGAAAATCGAATTCGTAATACTGACGTTTACAATACCGGTTAATTTCAGAATTGATTGTTTTTCGTCTACTCCAACGGCATCGAACACACAATGATTTACCTTAAACGAACCTCCCAAGGTTGACTCATCGTTTCCACCACGGTAATAATCGATGGCATGCTGTGTAAATTTGCTGAAAACAGTGTTCTCAAAAACTACATTTT
>JAYRXP010000279.1:0-2935 GCA_041917395.1 Paludibacter sp. | reverse complement strand
GGCTTGACCTTTACTGACGGTAAACGTAACGGCTATCTTTGTATATTCTTTTTTTTGGCGGTAAATATTATACTCAAAAAGACCTTATTTTCATTAGGTATTTATTTTAGTCTTGTATTTTTTGTTGGACTTTGAGGACAATGAATACATAGAAAGTTTTCGACTTTAAAATAAAATCATTTAAAAAAAAGTACTCAGTTCTTTTGGGGTAGACACGCCGCAGGAAGGAAGGCAACCGCTGGAAATGGGTGGGAAGATGGCATGGGTATGACTGAAGGAACGTAACATGTGGAGTGAGAAAAGGAATACTTATGCCGCGCGGTGCTGAGGTGGATGCTTAAATGTAGGCAGAATGTAGTGTAGGGGTTCGGAGTGAGGAACGAACGTAGATCCCGGAGCAGAATGGAGCTGGAATGAATGCACCGACCGCAAGCACATGTAAATCAACTCTATTGCCTGACTGAACTGCAACAACTAAAGGGCGGTGGGGAGATATTGAGGATATTCTTGGGGTAAACTCGTCGTAGCTGAAGTAAATATACCATTGGAAAGTATGGAAAAATGCATGGGTAAAAAATAGACCGTTTGGCGAGGATGTTTTTTGCTTATGCAGCGGGGTGCTGAAGCTGGTGTAATGAAATGAAGGACTGTAATGAGGGTGGATGACGGTGAGGTACGAACTGTCTCCCCCGAATGATAAGGAGTGAATGCAAAAAACCAGCTGCAAGCACATTGAAAAATAATAACGATATATTTACAAAGCTGCAACCACTAATGGGTGGTGGGGAATTTTAAGGACATTGCACGAAGTGCTAAACAACTACAAAGCTGCTGAAAGGAGCTTGACATCTGACCCCATATTTTGAAAACCTTTTGTGTTTTTTAATTGCTGCCCGAAATGTACCTTCAATAAAAAACACAAGGGGTTTTCGGGGCTTTATTCTCGGATTGGCGGTACGCCTGAACAACGCACCGATTAGGTGTAATTACTTACCGCTCTGCCCATTTGGGCGATTGGGTATTCGGGCAGCGAAGCGGGGCAAATGCGTTGCTCTTGTGCGGCTATTTTACATAATTAGGTTATAAGCTTTTTCAGGCTTATCCCTTGCCCGTCAGGGTGAAAAACGCTTATAACTACATGTTATGTAACTTAGCTTCGAGTTGTTTTTTTTTCTGGCGCAAGTGCAGCACGGTGGTGGCGGTTGGAGTGCAAACGTCTTTTTTGCCTGTGGGTGGATTGGCTTATTGATTTTTTTGAGGAACGAGAAATAGCAATGTGCCAACTATGCGAGGATTGCAAAAAGTGTGACAGAAAAAAAACAACAGCAGGGTTGATTGCGCGGAGGCAGGCAAAAAGACTGTGCAAACCCAGAGGTACGAGGGGTGAGGATTTTTGCCTACCGGCGATTCTGCCCCGGCGGAGCTGCCCGTAATTAACTTACAGGCGAAGCCTGACCACTTTCATACTGAAACTCTATAAAATTACCTATGGTAATGAAGGCACAGATACGTAAAGAATTTTTCAGAAAACGTATAATTAATTTTTCTGAGTTAGTTTTTTATACCTCAATAAAGCTTCTAAAAAATAATAGTCTGCATAATTAAGAGGGACATCTACTTCTCCGTCTTTGGGTTTGTTTCCGACCGAATGTTTAAGAATAAACGAATGCTTATCTTTTGAGATCGTTCGGTAGTTAGAGCTTAACGATTGTATTATTTTTTCGGCTGCTGAAAAATATTTTTTACCCTCCAAACCTAAGTATGTCGACATTTCGAATAAACCACTTGCCACAATAGCAGCAGCGGATGCATCCCTCGGTACGTTGTTAGGTATATCCGGATCGTTGAAATCCCAATAAGGGACTAAATCTTTTGGTAAATTGGGATGGTTTAAATAGAAATCGGTCATATTTTTTGCTAAATTCAAATATTTTATATCTTTAGTTTCGCGGTACATAGTCGTAAATCCATAAATGCCCCATGCTTGACCACGTGCCCAAGCTGTATTGTCGGCATACCCTTGATGAGTTCCTCTGTTAGTTACTTTCCCTGTAATTGTATCATAATTAACTACATGAAAACAACTGAAATCTTCACGGATATGATATTTCAGCGTACTGTCGGCATGGCTTATTGCTATTTTTCTATACTTGTCGTCTCCCGTAGCCTTGGATGCAAAAAAAAGCAGTTCCAAATTCATCATATTGTCGATAATCACAGGGCAATATAATTGATCGTTATTACGCGATTTATGCGAGTCCCATGAACGAATAACTCCGGCAGTTTTCATAAAACGTGAACATAGCGAATTAGCAGTATTTATAAGTACCGTTTTATACGAATCGTTATTGGTTAAGCGATAGGCGTTTCCGTAGCTGCAATACATCATAAATCCAATATCATGATGTCCATTGTAAAATTGTATTGGCAATAACTTTTCGGATTGTTTTTCCGCAGCCTTCTTCCAAAACGGATTGTTTGTATATTCATAAATATACCAAAGCGAACCCGGAAAAAAGCCGCTCGTCCAGTCTTTAATTCCTACGTTAACAAGTGTTCCGTCGGCTAATGCTGTGCGGGGCAGTTTGTCCGAATTGCCGAGCAATGTAAGTATCTTTCGGTATTGAATTTCTGAAAAGTTGAAGTTGTCTTTAACAATATCTGCCGCTTTGCACGATGATAAGTTTAAAATTAATAGAGGTAGAAGAATAGCCAAAATACGTTTTTTCATAATATTATTTCTGTTGTTTTTTCGTAACACAAAAATAGTTAGAGAACGTAATTCATTGAGGAAATATTATACAAAGCTGTTGATAGTATTATTCAAATGAACAAAAATGACTGTAATATTCTAATTCCGTTATTCTAGTCTTTGTTGCTAGTTAGTGTTTTATGTTGTTTTTCCGATATTCGATAGGAGCACAGCCAAACAAAT
>JAYRXP010000278.1:0-2212 GCA_041917395.1 Paludibacter sp. | reverse complement strand
TAACTATGGCTTCCCAACCCGGAGATACAATGTCCAGAAACCAACTCTGGGCATAAGGCAGATGGCCTTCCGACTCATCTATAATCTTATCCCAAAGCTGATAATCAATGGCTTTATTTCTCAGGTGCAGTAACTTCATTTTTACTCCATCAACTTTTTATACCGGATTCGTTTCGGGCCTTCGTCGCCTAAGCGGCGTTTGCGGTTTTCTTCGTATTCGGAATACGAGCCTTCGAACACAAACACTTCGGAATTGCCTTCGAACGCAATGATATGCGTACAAATACGGTCGAGAAACCAGCGGTCGTGGCTGATAACCACCGCACATCCGGCAAAGCCTTCGAGCCCTTCTTCCAATGCACGAAGCGTGTTTACGTCAATATCGTTGGTTGGCTCATCGAGCAGCAATACGTTGGCTTCCGATTTAAGTGTAAGTGCCAAATGCAGACGATTACGTTCACCACCCGAAAGCACTCCGCAGAGTTTTTCCTGATCGCCTCCGGCAAAGTTAAAGCGCGAAAGATAAGCGCGTGCGTTTATTTCTTTGCCACCAACCCGTATAAATTCTGTACCGCCGGAAATAACCTGATAAACCGATTTCTCGGGGTCAATGTCGGCATGGCTTTGATCTACGTAACCAATTTTTACGGTTTCGCCCACATCGAAAGTTCCCTTGTCGGCAGTTTCAATTCCCATCATCATGCGGAAAAGCGTAGTTTTACCGGCACCATTTGGCCCGATAATTCCTACAATGCCGTTTGGTGGCAACATAAAGTTCAGATTTTCGAAAAGTAGTTTTTCGCCGTACGCTTTCGATACGCCAATGGCTTCCACCACTTTATTTCCCAAACGCGGACCATTAGGAATAAAAAGTTCAAGTTTTTCTTCTTTTTCGCGCTGATCTTCGTTAATCAGTTTGTCGTAGGCATCCAAACGGGCTTTTCCTTTGGCGTGGCGCGCTTTAGGAGCCATGCGCACCCACTCCAACTCACGTTCCAGTGTTTTGCGGCGTTTGCTGGCCGACTTTTCTTCCTGCGCCATGCGGGCAGTTTTTTGTTCGAGCCACGAAGTGTAATTTCCTTTCCACGGTATGCCTTCGCCACGGTCGAGTTCCAGAATCCAACCCGAAACATTATCGAGGAAGTAACGGTCGTGGGTAATGGCAATTACTGTTCCGGCATACTGTTGCAAGTGATGTTCCAACCACTCAACAGACTCCGCGTCAAGGTGGTTGGTAGGTTCATCGAGCAGTAAAATGTCCGGATTGCGAAGTAACAAGCGGCACAATGCCACGCGGCGCTTTTCACCTCCCGACAGATTTTCTACTTTCCAGTCTTCGGGCGGACAGCGCAATGCATCCATCGCACGCTCCAGTTTGTTATCTAAGTTCCACGCATCGGCATGGTCAAGTAATTCCTGCAATTCACCCTGACGGGCAATGAGTTTGTCGAAATCTGCATCAGGCTCGGCAAATTGTTCGTTGATACGATCGTATTCGGCAATCATATCCACAATTTCCTGCACACCTTCCTGCACAATTTCTTTTACGGTTTTAGTTGGGTCGAGTTTTGGATCCTGTTCCAGATAGCCCACCGAATAACCGGGTGAGAATACCACTTCTCCATCGAAACTCTTTTCGACACCGGCAATGATTTTGAGCAAGGTTGATTTTCCGGAACCATTTAAACCGATAATACCGATTTTTGCTCCGTAAAAAAACGAAAGATAAATGTTGTTTAATACTTTTTTTTGGGGTGGATAGGTTTTGCTAACACCCACCATCGAGAATATAACTTTTTTATCGTCAGACATTTCTTGGGATTTGAAAATTAGAAATTGAGAAGTTGTTTTTTTTTAATCTTTAAATTGTTACAAAGATATAATATTTTTTGAACTTAACGAAGTTCATTTGTATAAAAAACAAACGGAAATACCTTCTGAAAAGTATTTCCGTTTTTATAGTTTAATGATAACGTAACTTACCTGTTACATTAAATATTGTTCGCTGATTGAGCGATGTTCCTGCACACGTTTAATAGTGTCGGCAAACATATCGGCAATTGAAATAATATGAACTTTTGAACATCTTGAACAATCGAAAGGAATTGAGTCGGTAAATGCAATTTCAGAAAGTGCCGAATCCATAATGTTTTCGATAGCATTGCCTGACATAACACCGTGTGTTACAATAGCCCGAACACTTTTGGCCCCT
>JAYRXP010000277.1:0-3100 GCA_041917395.1 Paludibacter sp. | reverse complement strand
TTGCGATATTCTTTTTTCGGATTACCGTACCACCAACCGCAATAAGCGCAAGCCCGTACACTAAGCTGTCGGCAAGCATATCCAGACTATCGGCAACAAGTCCCATCGAGTTCGAAATAAATCCCGTAATCAGTTCCAATACAAAAAAGAAAAGATTGATAGACAAAACCTGCCAAAGCAATCGTCTTTCTTTGTGCGAACTATCAGTAATCATTTCCGGGATTTCCGACTCAACACTGCCCGTAAGCACAGTGTCAAACTTTAATGAATCGAGGCGCTGAAAAACCAGCTCGGATTTTCCGGTATGAAAAACAGTTAATTGCCTGTTCGGAATATCAAATTCCATCGATTTGATGTTCTCCAGATCGGCCAGTTTCATCCTAATCATTTGCTCTTCGGACGGACAATCCATTTTCGATATTTTAAAAGTCGTTTTCAGCATTATTCAATTAAAAAAAATTCAGATTAAACTATTCATCATTTAATGAGTTAATTCCCTGTTCTTTTAGTTTAGCCAATGCATCTTTCATTGCCTTAACCTGTTCCGCCGGATGCCCTTCCCAATTCGTAACTTCACCAACAATTTTAAACGGATGAGTAGAACGATAAGATTTTGTCGGGTTGCCGGGGAATTTTTTATCTGTTAAGTCAGGATCATCTTCAATTGGCCCGGTCGGTTCTACCAGATATATCCTTTCACGCTCCTCACCAAATGCAAGTTCGGCTCCCCAAACAGCTGCATCCAATGTAGCCGTAAGAAAAATGTATTTTGCATTTTTTCTCTGTCCGTAATTCGAGTTGAAACCGACTTCAATATACCCGCCAACCTTCAGGTCGGACCTCGTACCGTGAAAATAGGTTTGTGCAAAAGGAGTTGCACCCTGTCCGGTCGATTTCTGCTTGTTGTTGTCTTTTTTCATCTGTAGTTAATCCATGATTTGTTCAGTGACGTACCGGTTCGTAATAGAGCACGATTGCACCTGAACCAAAACTCTTTGTCTTTAAAAGTTTAAAAATTATTCTGTCGTTTATTTTATCAAACAACGGCAGGCCTTTGCCTTCTATCATTGGGTGAATACAAATCTGAAACTCATCAATCAAATTGAGGTTCAACAACTGAATAATTAAGCTCCGGCTACCAACTAAAATATCACTACCACGCTGTTGTTTGAGTTCTGAAACTTCCTTTTCAGAATCCTTTGTGGCAAGTTTAGCACTATCCCAACCAGTATTTCTCAAGGTCTGCGAAAAAACAATTTTAGGTATTCTGTCAATCGCCAAAGCAAAGTCGTCCATCGATTTTTGACCCGAAGGATTTTTTAGCAGTGTTTGCCAAAACTGCATAAGCTGATAAGTTGTTCGTCCGTACAATATAACGTCGGCACTATTCAGAATTTCGGTATAATGTTGATGTAAATCTTCATCGGGGATACCAGCTGTATGGTCGCAAATCCCGTCAATCGTCATATTGATTGCTGCAATTACTTTTCTCATATTTTGTTTTTACCCGTCAGCCTGCCGGTTGTTTCAATAACCGTATAACAACCATGTTTGTTCAAAAAAATGAATTATTCAATACTCACGACACAAGGAACCAACGGTACTGAGCTTGCGAAAAATTGAAATGTATTCTACAAATTTTGCGGGACTCTGTCCCTGATAAAGGTGCGGAGCACCGGACTATCTCTTCATTCCCATTAGATCCCTCACTCCGTCAGTCAGAGCATTGGAATAATAATATTAATTGCCTCCTGCGCCATTTATTCCGATATATCGGAAGCTGGAGGGTATGAAATAAATTATGTGTTTCAGGCTTTAGCCTAAATCTTTCAGACCCTTTTGGCTAAAGCCCTGTTCATTTATTGCTCTTTATGAATGGGCTAAAGCCCAATCCAATTCATATCTCCCTCAATCTGAGCTTTGGTACAATATATATAATGTAAAACATGTAAATATTTCACCTGAAATATTGCATATTCCAATCCAACTGTTTACATTTGCAACCGAACTGTTAATTATGAAATGTTTTGTTTACAACTCACATACCAATAACGGTTCAATTAACTAACGGGAGCAAGCAGAAGAGGATCAGAAGTCCGCAAGTAAAGCTAAATACACTCCCACTTTGAAATAACCGTTTATTCGTTTTTTTATGGCCTTATTTTCATACTCGATAATGCAGATACCCGTTTTCGGAGGTTTCAGACCTTCGGGAGCGGGTATTTTTATGTTAAATAGTAACGCGGACGGAGTATTTCGACGTCCCATCTCTGCGGGATTGAATGGACTCAGCGGATATACACGGATAAGATTATCGAAAATAGATTGGTTAGGATTAATTTTCAACTTGTTGAAAATTAAAAATCCGCCCTACGCCGTTTTGACGGCATCTTCGATCCGCCCAATCAGCGTATATCCGCGTAACTATTCTTTTTTCAATTACGCGTTACCAATAAAAATTAGAATACAGAAATGCAGTTAAAACAATCGTATTGACCAATATCAAACGGCAATAGCGCAACGCAAGGCACGAGCCCCAAAAGCTCCCGTAGCCTAACCGTAAGCTAACCAACCAAGCCCCGCTCCACTGTGCAGGCAGAGTAGTGAAGCGGGGTTTTTTAAAATAAAGCGAATAAGGAATTGAAAGACCAAAAATTTATGAAACTATCCAAAATTACTTACAAAAACGAATTCCGTATACGTGTAGACTTTCCGTACAACGCCGAAGCTACAGCCCGCCTCAGGCAAATACATGATGCACGCTGGAGCCGATCGCTCAAATGCTGGCATGTGCCGTACACCAAAGAAGTATTTGAACAGTTGAAAGCGTTGTTTCCTGATGTGGAATATGAAACCTCACGACCGGACTTCACCCCCAACCCTTCGGATACTTGTTCCGCGTGCGGGAGTGGAGAGGGAGAAGCGAAAGTTACAAAACTCCCATTGTTGAAGTTGAAGTTGAAGCCTGAAAAGCATGAAAAAGCTAAAATAAATGTGGCAACAAAATCGAGTGAAATAAGTATCGAAATAACGGCACGTCATATCTATGTCAAAGTTCCCAAAAACGATGCGGATATTGCCTTTATTCGATCGTTCAGGT
>JAYRXP010000276.1:0-4857 GCA_041917395.1 Paludibacter sp. | reverse complement strand
CATTCAACCTGCGGGCGACGCTATTATTCTGAATGTTGACTCCTTTGATATAAATTCTCAAAACATAGATATTCCGTTTATCTATTCAAAGCCTGACTCGCTGTTGCTGGGTACTTTTGTCGACGATACTTATGGTACACTGTCAGCTGATATCCTTACGCAGCTGCAACCGCCTGTGGGCGTTAAGTTTCCGGAAAATGCAAAGGCCGATTCAGCTAAGCTGATAATGGTTTATTATTCCTGGTTTGGCGACCAGTACTCGCCTCTCGAAGTGAATGTTTATCAAATGGATAAAGGATTGACTTTCGAAAAATCGAAATATTATCCATCCAACATTAAGTACGAAGATTATTGTTCGAAAGGCCTGTTGATGGGTTCGAAAGTATTTACAGCCACCGATTATGCAGGTGGTAGAGCATCGTCTAAAATGATAGAGATAAAACTGGATACTTCAAACATTTTTGTGAAAAATGGTTTTACGGCAGAAATGCGCAAGGAATATACGCTCGACAATGTAGCTAATTTCCACCGGGATTTCAATGGGATTTACTTAACAACCAAATTCGGGTCGGCCAGTTTGCTGAATATAAGCGCTGTGTATATGCGTTATTACTACCATTATACCTACAAACGAAATCATGCCGATGGCACACCTGATTCTACCGTTGTTGTTTCGCATTATCAGGATTATCCGGCTAACGAGGAAGTAACAACTGTAAACCGGTTGGTGTTGCCTGAAAAAACAAGAGTCCTGAATGCGTTTAATTCTGACGCTTCTAAAAATGTAGTGGCGGCGCCGGCTAATATTTACACAAGTGTGACACTGCCTTTTAGTACTATTAATAATCGTACTAATGCGGGTGTAAGTGGTAAGACCAGACTTATTAATCGTGCTATTCTAAAGGTGAATGTAGCAGATGTAGCAGATACTACACTGGCTGTTCCGTTGGTAAGCAATATTCTGTTGATTAATGAAGATAGCGTGGATAATTATTTTAAAACACGCAAGTTGCCTTCGTCGTATATTTCGGCAATAGCCAGCCTTTCTTCGGAATACGACAGTGATAATAACGTTCAGTATTATTACAAGTTTGATTTGTCGAAAGTTTTGACCCGTGAACTATCTAAAAGTAATAATAAGGCGGAACTTAAATTCCGGTTGGTACCGGTTGCTGTAACCTACGATGGGTCAAAAAATATAAAAAGCATTAAGCAACAAAATCTGATGCGTGCGGTTAAATTTTATTCGGGTTCGAGTGCCGTTAAACCGATGAAGTTGCAGATGGTTTATAGCGGTTTCTGATAACGGTGGAAAGTGAAAGTCAAAACTGAAGACCTGCTTTAAGACTGAAAACATTCAGCGAAGTTGTGCCGTCGAAAGCAAAAACTCCGTTTGGTGTCGTTTCAGAAAGTTGTCCGCTAAAACTGAAAATTGCTGCCGAAATTCCTGCAAATATTGCTGTTTTGTTGCTGATACGATAATTAACACCAACAGCCGCTTTGGCAAACGGGCCACCTCCGTAACTTTTGTTGGCTGCGAAAGCATAACCGGACTCAAACCCGACAAAGGGTGATGTCCGGTTTTTTGATGTGTTGGCCTGTATTTTCAAAATAGCCGGAATAAGTCTCAGATTACTTTCGCTCACCCACAAATACCCGGCACCCAAACCTACGAATAAATCTTTTCCAAAAGCTTTTTTGTTTCCAAAAACGAGAGATGCCTGTGTTGCAGCATTGTTTTCAAAAGCCTTACGGGCAGTGGCTGTCGAAGTGGAGAGTTCCAAATGTCCACAAAAGTTTTCGTTTGGGACAAATTCCTCATTTATAGCGTCATTGCCGATTGCCGACAAATTTCCGGTGATGACAGAAACGGTTGCTATTTTATCAATTTCGGATACGGCAATTTGAAACCGGGCCCCGGAATTGTCTTTTAGCATGATGATTTCATCGTTGCGCAGAATAATCCGGCCTGTAAATTCGGTGCCGTTTTTCAGGGTGATTTTGCTTATGCCGGCGCTTTCCTGAGCGGTTAAAGTCAGAATACTCAGTAAAAGGCACAGGAGTAAAGCGCGTAGTTTCATTGCGGATTTCAAATAGTAAGTTTACTGTTGTTCGGCAATTACTTCCTGGAACTTTTTCAGAAAAAGAGTTGCATCCTGTTTTGACAAACACAGTGGCGGCAACAAACGAATGGTGTTTGTTCCGGTTACGCCTGTAAAAATCTTTTTGTCGAACAGAAGGCTCTTCCGTATGTCGCTAATGGGTTTCTCGAATTCAATTCCAATCATAAGTCCCAGTCCGCGCACTTCTTTTATGGCGTCGATTTTACGCAATTCCTCCAGCAGGAATTCACCTGTTTTGCGGGCATTTTCGACCAGATTTTCGGCTTTCATTACATCCAGAACGGCTATTGCTGCAGCACATGCTAAATGACTTCCGCCAAAAGTTGTTCCCAATAAGCCATGCGAAGCTTTAAATATGGGACTGATCAGCAAACCTCCGATAGGGAAACCATTGCCCATTCCCTTTGCTATGGTTATCAGGTCGGGACGAATGTCAGCATATTGATGGGCGAAAAATTTTCCGCTGCGTCCGTAGCCCGATTGTATTTCGTCGAGTATGAGTATTGTTCCGTTTTCTTTGCAGGTAGCGCTCAATTCCTTCAAAAAGTTATTGTCCGGAACCTGAATTCCGCCAATGCCCTGTATTCCTTCGATAATTACAGCGCATACATCGCCTTTTTTCAGCGAATTGCGCACAGAATCAATATTGTTCAACGGGTGAAATTCCACTTCAAAACCTTCGTTGATAGGCGCTACAATTTTAGGGTTGTTCGTTACGCGGACAGCTGCCGATGTACGACCGTGAAAGCTTTTTTCAAAAGCAATAACTTTGGTGCGTCCGGTATGAAATGATGCTAATTTCAGTGCATTTTCGTTGGCCTCAGCTCCCGAACTAATCAGAAAGAGCGAATAGTCGTCGTACCCCGATGCTTTGCCCAGCTTTTCGGCAAGTTCGGTTTGCAGTTTATTGATGACTGAATTGGAATAAAAAACAATTTTTTCAGCCTGTTGTGTAAGTTTCTGTACATAATACGGATGTGAGTGTCCGATTGAAATCACAGCATGTCCGCCATACAAATCGAGGTATTCGATGCCCTGTTTGTCGTATGTTCTGCAGCCAATTCCTTTTGTAATTTCAATGTTGAAAAGCGGATAAACATCAAATAAATTCATCTTAAAACTTTGATTGATCTGTTTAAAATTTATTTTGAAAATAAGTTTGGCAAAAGTAGTTCAAAAAATGGAAGCGGGCAATTTTATCTTCAAAAAAAATTGTACTTTTACGTCAAAATTTTAATTCCGGTCACACAGATGCAAAACTTAGTAACGATTTATTGTAAAAATACCAAATCATACCACGACATTCCACTCGGAACATCACTCATTGAAGTATATAAAATGCTGAATATAAACCTGAAATTTCAGGTAGTGGCTGCAAGGGTGAACTACAAGGTGGAAGATCTTAATTTTTTGATTTACAAGCCTAAAGACATTGAATTTATCGACATGAGTATTCAGTCGGGGATGCGGGTTTATATTCGCACGCTGAGCATGATTTTGTCGAAAGCTGTCGAAGATGTTTTTCCCGAACACACGCTTCGTATCGAACACCCGATTTCGAGAGGTTATTATTGCCAACTCGAAGGAATGAACAAGCCAATAACCGAAGATGTAATTCGTAAAATAAAGGACCGGGTTTCTGAAATTGCGGCAGCCAACGAAAAAATATTTTGCGAAGAAAAGCAGACTAAGGTTGTTAATGCCATGTTTGCCGAACGTAAACATCACGGAGATAAGGTGTCGTTGCTCGAAACGCTGGGAACTCCATATTGCCGATTTTATCGCATTGGCGAATATATCGACTATTATAACGGTGTTTTGTTGCCTTCTACAGGCCATGTCGGGCTTTACGATCTGATTCCGTACTACGATGGAATGTTGCTGCGCGTGCCAAACCGCAATAATCCCACCGAGCTGGAGCCTTTGGAAATTCAGCCTAAAATGTTTGACATTTTTAAAGAATACCTGGGTTGGAACAAAATTATGAACCTCAATAACGTGGGTGAATTTAATCAGGCCTGCCGCAACAATCAGTCGTTCAATCTTATCAAAGTTTCTGAAGCGTTGCACGAAAAGAAAGTGGCCGAAATTGCCGAAATGGTTTCGCGTAAATCGGAAAAAGTGAGGTTTGTGCTCGTTTCGGGACCTTCGTCGTCAGGGAAAACGACATTCAGTAAACGCTTGTCTATACAGCTTATGGTGTGTGGTTTGAAGCCGATTGTGCTTTCGCTGGACAATTATTTTGTAAACCGCGACGAAACCCCGCTCGACGAACATGGAGAATGGGATTTTGAACATTTGCACGCGTTGGATTTGCCGTTTTTTAATCAGCAACTAAAGCAGTTGCTTGCCGGCGAGGAAGTTGAAATTCCGTTTTTCAATTTCGAAGATGGGAAACGTTATTTTAAAGGTGAAAAACTCAAATTAAATGACGATAGCGTGTTGGTGCTCGAGGGAATTCACGCGTTAAATCCTGAACTGATTCCGGATATTCCGCAGGATACTACCTTTAAAATTTATGTGTCGGCACTTACCACCATTTCCATCGATAACCACAACTGGATTCCCACAGCCGATACCAGACTGCTCAGACGTATTATCCGCGATTATCGTTTCCGAAATTATTCTGCCCGCGAAACAATAGCCCGCTGGCCAAGTGTGCGAAGAGGTGAGGAGAAGTGGATTTTCCCTTTTCAGGAAAATGCGGATGTGATGTTTAACTCAGCCTTGTTGT
>JAYRXP010000275.1:0-1722 GCA_041917395.1 Paludibacter sp. | reverse complement strand
TTATAATTTTTTCATTATTTTGATTGGCATGTTTAAACACTATCATTGCAAGTTTTTGGTGGCTACAAAATCGTGTATATGATAAATCGCTACAGAAAGAATTGTTTTTATATTGAATTACTGTTTTAAAACTTAAAACGACAATTACTGACTGTTTTTCTGCTCCGAAGGAGTCCTTTGGACAAGCAGAAAAAAGCGTATAAAGAAGAAGTTTTATAGAGCGAATAATGTTGTCGCTATTACCTTACCACTGCATAATATCAGTGAATTAATCTAATCTTATCGAAATAATATTGCCAGGATATGCGACACTACCTGGATTAAGAGACTGAGCAACTACTTTTCCATAACCACTGAACGACACACGAAGACCTCTATTTTCAAGTAAATAAAGGGCATCTTTCAAACCCATACCCACTACTGAGGGGACTTGTTTGAGATTACCGACGTTGCGGGTCATAACATTTAAAGTGTCACTTTTGGCACGTAGAACTGTCCAATCCTCATTTTTTGAGGCTACTATTTCGTGTTTTAACTCTACATTTTGCAACATTTTGAGTAAATCACCTTTATAGCCTACGTCATCGGGCAATAAAGCAGGTGATGGTACGGGTTTACCTTTCTGGTTGATAGGGTCACTCAATGCTATATTAGAAGAAACTAACTTATCTGCAATTTCGCGAAAAACAGGAGCAGCGACAGTTCCTCCATAATGTCCTGTTTTGGGTTTTGAAATGGCTATAATACACGAATAAACGGGATTTTCAGCAGGGAAATAACCTACGAATGAGCCTAAATAACCTCCTGTATGTTTTTTACCTTTATCTTTTGAATAATTCAATTGTGCGGTCCCTGTTTTTCCAGCAAAGCGATACTGAGGGGTGCGAATATGATAAGCTGTTCCTCCTGGTAGTTCTACGACTGATTCTAACAATTATTTTGCTTGCGACAAAGCATCTTTTGATGCTATGCTTTTATTGATAATAGTCGGTTTAAATAGTTTCTGAGTTTCATTGAATCGGCGGATCTCGCTGACCAAATAAGGCTTCATCATCACCCCATCGTTTGCAACAGCATTGTAAAATGTCAATAACTGTAAAGGTGTGATTTCCAATTCATAACCCACACTCATCCAAGGCAAAGTAATACCACTCCATGTTGCATCATCCGCGTTTTTAATGTTTGGAGGTGTCTCTCCTTCAAGCTCAATGCCCGTCGGAATGGTTAGATTGAACTCTTGTAAGTGTTTGATAAATTTTTGGCGTTTATCATTAAAATAATTGTAAACCAGTTTTGAAACGCCGACATTCGATGACGCTGAGAAGGCTTCTTTAACTGTCATAAGGTTTTTTTTAGCCCGTTCGTGGTCTTCCAAAACAACATCTGAGTATTGGTGTCTGCCGCCTTCTATATCCACAGTATCACTTAATCTGACTGCATTTTCTTCCAAAAGTGCCAGCATTGAAGCTAATTTAAATGTCGAACCTGGCTCTACTTTGATGCCCACAGCATAATTATAGTCTTCCCACCAACCGTCTTTTGTTCGACTAACGTTAGAAATGGCTTTAATTTTACCTGTTTTCACCTCCATAACAATCGCTGTACCATGCTCGGCTTGGTAAGCATCGCAAGAACGAATCAGAGCTGTTTGGGTAATATCTTGAATATTTACATCGAGTGTTGTTACCAAGTCATTACCATTTCGCGGTTCAATATCGGTTA
>JAYRXP010000274.1:0-3826 GCA_041917395.1 Paludibacter sp. | reverse complement strand
AAGAGGCGGCGGATGGTGCGGTCACTACCAATCTTCATGTCAATTAAATCCTTCACGGTATGTAATTTTGTATCAACAGCGGTTGTGGCTTGTCCGGTTTCGGGCTGCGTGCTTACAAGTGGTTCTGTTAACCTTTCCTCAGTTGGAGTTGTTGCCTTTGCTTTCGACGGTTTTTGCAATTTCTCAGCAGGTATTTGTTTCAAGAAGCTCTTTACGGGTGGCAACTCCCCCACCATTGCCGTGTAAAGCATTGCCTCTGTAAGTGGGGTGTGTATTACGTCCGATAATGCCAATTGAATTTCGAGGTAGGCTTTTGCCACACATACTTTCAGCAAATGAAACACATAACTGTTCGAAAGCAATTCGGGAGGAGTATCCTGCGTTGGATGTAAAAAATGGGCTGACTGTAAGTTGTTGGTCTGCATTTGTTCGCCTAAGCGCATCAGGCATGTTCTCAAATGTTTATCAAGCAGGGTAAGGCGTAAATAGGCACGTGTGTCGATATCTTGCTCTTCTTCCAGAAACTGTAGTATCTCGTTGCAATACAAAAAAGTTTCCTGAACTAATTTTTGGTAATAATACCTGCATTTAAAGTTCGCAGGTTTGTAAAACGTGAATCCGAGCCGACCTTCATCCGGTATGGAATCCAATTCAATACGGTAGTTTTCTTCGTTGAGGTAAACACTATAGTTATTCTCTGGCAGGAACGGACTGAGCGAACCAACCATAATACTATCGAACAAGGGGAAACGTAAATCAAAATCAATCATAGTTGTTGTGTTTTAGGAGTCAATACGCTTACTGTCAGCAGTGTATTGAACTTGTACAACAAAAATAGTGATTTATCTTTTAACATAAAAGCCTTGTTGATAGAAATCTTTCAACAAGGCTTTTGATTTTTGTGTTTTTTAACAATATAAGACAAAATCCGCTTTTAACCTGATTTTTTTGCAAAGTCATTTATTCAAACAAAACGAAAGATTGCATTGAATTATTTAATAAATAAAACTATCTTTGCATTGAATTATTTCAATTAAACAACTATCTTTGCATTGAATAAATTCATTTACTTAATATAGAGGCTATGGAACAAAGCTATTTTACACGGAAAATCGATACAGAACTAGTGTCATGGGCAAAGAGTGAAAATCGAAAAACGCTATTATTGAGAGGGGCAAGACAAGTAGGAAAATCAAGTGCCGTAAAGCATTTAGCTAAAACATTCAAGTATTTTGTGGAGCTAAATTTCGATGAAGAGGATGAGCTGAAAACACTGTTTGAACAGTCGCTGTCTCCTCAGGAAATTTGCCAAATACTTTCAGTCTATTATCAAACTCCCATTATACCCGGAGAAACATTGCTGTTTTTTGACGAAATACAACAATGCAAACCCGCCTTATCAAAACTTCGATATTTTTATGAAAAATATCCCGAACTTCACTTGATTGCGGCAGGTTCGTTGCTCGAATTTGCAATTGAGGAAATCCCTTCGATTGGAGTTGGCAGAGAACGTTCTATGTTTATTTACCCATTTAGCTTTGAGGATTTTTTAAATGCTTTGGGCGAAAACATGTTGGTTGAGGCATATAAATTAGCCTCGCCGACAAATCCGCTTTTTGAACCAACTCATAAGAAATTAATTGACCGCCTGAGAGTTTTTTTAATTATAGGTGGAATGCCCGAAGTGGTTTCAACTTATGTTAGAACAAGAGACATTCTTCAATGTCAAAACGTTTTGACCGATTTGATAATTTCGTTTAAGGATGATTTCAGAAAATATAAAAAAAGAGTTCCTGCCTTACGAATTAACGATGTATTTGAATCGGTTGTAAAGCAAACAGAAGGTAAATTTATATTTGAAAAAGTTGGTGCAGGATTAAATAATGGGCAAGTAAAACAAGCATTGGAGCTACTGATTATGGCCGGGTTGGTATATCCCATTACACATACTGCTGCCAATGGAATTCCATTAGGAGCTGAGGCAAATCACAAATACCGAAGAATGATACTGCTCGATACAGGATTATATCAACGGGTTTTAGGACTTGAAACTTCCAATTTACTTTTGTCTGATGATTTTAAAATCGTAAACAAAGGGACAATTGCTGAAATGTTTGTAGGGTTGGAATTACTAAAATCAGCTTCGTGCTTCGAACCGAAACAGCTCTATTGTTGGGCAAAAGAGAAAAACAAAGGCAATGCACAGGTTGACTTTATTGTACAAGCTGGAGAAACAATTATTCCAATTGAGGTTAAATCGGGTACTCAAGGGGCAATGCAAAGTTTGAGACAATTTATGTCGGAAAAAAAGATTCAAAGAGGAGTTAGGACTTCGCTCGAAAATTTTTGCAATTATGATGCTATTGACGTTTATCCAATCTATGCAATCACCAATTTGCTGAATCAATTAGAGAAAGCCCAATCTGTTTGATAACTGCATCGTGAAATGGAAGATATACTAATTGTGAATTGGTTAAGACAACGATTCTATTAGGTCAAAAAAAAGAATGTCCGAAAATCTTACATTTTCAAACATTCTTTCTGACCTTAAAAAACTAACTATTAAACTAAACCTGATTCCTATTTAAACGGCGTTTGAACACTGTTTAATATCCTCTCCAACACCTTTTCCATAACGCACACATAATAAAACGGTACGTTAATAAGTTGGAAGGATTTCCCTTTGGTGGTAATTACCGTATCAACGGACAGTGGTTGACTCCAAACCCGTACCGCCACATTGTGAGGAGCCTCGTCCATAAACATGTGCAAGGATTTGAGTTTCGAATTAGTGCCGCTTTTTACTTCAATGGGAATTAACTTCCCTCTGAAAGTATATATTAAATCAACTTCTGCATCAGAACCCTTCTTGTTTCTCCGCCAAAAACTCCGCTTGGTTAAAACCGAACTATCGAGTGCAATAAGTTCCTGTGCTACAATATGCTCAGCAATTTTACCACGCCACACATCTGTAATATTTGTAGCATCAAAAACAGCCGCTTGGGTTTTTGCCTGATAATTTACCAGACCTGTATCCAACCAAAACAAACGCGGGCGAAGCCTATAATTTGGCTGTACGGGAAGTTGTGTTTCTATTATGGGATAAACCAATTCCAACAAAAAGGCTTTTTCTAAGGTTCTGAAGGCATTTGCCATATCTCTCGATACATAAGCACTATCGCCAAATTTCTCAAAACTGATAGTCTCTGCTGCTGCTAACCAACCTGAATTCAGTATGTGTCGGATAGTACGAACCTTCAAATCCGTATCGGCGTATTTCTCTATATCGTTGCCGTAAGATTCAATTAATGAATCATACACAGGCTTAAGTGCATGAATGTCATTGGTTATAGCATACATATTGACTGCTTCAGGCATACCACCAACCAGTAGGTATTCGTTGAATCGCTTCATTAACCGTTCGTGAATGTAATCAGCATTGCCGGATAAAATTGCACTGGCATCAAATTGTTGGTTAATTCCGTCCAAAAATTCGAGAAATGAACAAGGCCTTAGCGCCATATAATGCACCCGCCCCACCGGAAATGAAATCTGTCGCATTTCCATCAAATTCTCAAGCAACGAACCTGCTGCAATTACATGAATATGTGGTGCATCCTCGTAAAAATAACGAAGCATTGCTACAGCTTTTGGTGAATTTTGAATCTCGTCGATAAACAGAAGCGTCTGTTGTCCTTCAACCGGTGTTTTAGCAAATTTAAAATATATTGCCTTCAGTATTTCATGAACATCGTTGTATTTCTCGAACAAATCCTTATCTGCATTTCGTTCCAGATTTAACTCAAAATATACATCAAACTCCTTT
>JAYRXP010000273.1:0-2873 GCA_041917395.1 Paludibacter sp. | reverse complement strand
TCGTTAGGGACTCAAATTGTATCAGGTCGCTATTTTTGTTAGATCCGATAAATACTTCGCTCTTGTTGCCGAGGCTTCCAAAAAATGTTGCGGGTCCTTCGTGTTGTGTAAGTAACTTTTCTGATTTGTCCTTCAGATTATACAAGTAAAGATCATTGCTTCCGCGGCTCTTCAATCGGTCGATGAGAATGAGCGAATTGTCATCACTGATGTCGATGATCGCCCCGGTTCCATGGTTTTCACATACAAACGTTGTTTTGTCATTTACAACATCATAGAGAAAACAGTCAAGGGCGTTTTCGTTCTGAGCATTTGAGGAAAACCCGATGTATTTGCCGTCTTCACTCCATGTGTTTAACCGATTATTGGTTCTTCCCCCTTTTGTAATCATTCTTTTCTCCAGCCCGTTGGTCTTCATTACATAGATCTGGGCATTTAGTCCTCCTCCGGGAGCTAATACAAATGCAACCCAATCTCCCTTGGGTGAGCACGCCAGATTGGTCACAGGGTCATTGAACGATGTCAACTGGGTTGGCCATCCTCCGTTCACTGAAATCTTCCACACCTGGGGAAGCCCGCTGATGTTCGAAATGAACAGGATTTCCTTTCCGTCCGATGTGAATGATGGTGAACTGCATGAACCGATCTTGGCCATGGCAGCCACATTTTCAGCCAATTTCTCTTTTGATTCCTGAGCGAAGGATTTGCAGTATACTAAGACTGCGATCGTCAATATCAGGTGCCTCATGATTCCTAATTTGGTTTACATTCTTTGGGCGTCAACGCAGATTCAAGTTAGGTAAGTTCCACAAACCTGAACTGTGTGTTAAATCTACTCTTCAATTTACTGCGAACACCCGCAATTGCAAATGGCTGGTGTTGTGCGCAGTGTTTCTATTTTGCTCCACTTTTCAGTAGGAAGTCGATTTTTTCTTTCTCGTTGTTGAGTCTAGCTAATTCTAAAGCTGTATTTCCGTCAACTTTACGTTTTACATTAATGTCTGCTCCGTTGTCTACCAGCAACTTCATCATTTCAAGATCTGCGAACGATGTTGCGCCCATTAATGCGGTCCAGCCTGTCTTGTTTTTCCTGTTCGGATCAGCTCCTCTCTTTATCAAGAGTTTCGCGATTTCCTTCTCATTGTGAAGTGCGGCCTCCATTAAAGGAGTCATCTTGTCTTTGTCCGCCAAATTTGTGTCAGCTCCATTTCTTAATAGAAAGTCAACGGTTTTAGTCAGCCCTTTTTTTGATGCAACTTTCAACGCTGTCCACCCGTCCTTATTTTGAAGGTTAATGCTAATTCCACTACGTATCAGTTCCTTTATTTTAATAGTGTCATTGGAGTGAGCAAGTTTCATCAAAGGTGTCCACTTACTTTGGTCTTTGTCCCAAGGGTCTTTGCTGGCCAACGAGTCCAGTGTCAGAAGGGTCAATATAACTACGAAGACTAATCGTTTCATAAGAACATTTGGCCCAACGTTTGTGTTTATGCAGTGCGGAGAATAGTAGGCATTAAAAATGAATCCCGATTCATCGGGAGGAATGTTAAGTCCGACCTGCTCCGAATTGTCCCCCATGATCGCACCATTTTGAAGCATAGGCTCTAATTTCACACCAAACGCCTGCATTGCATAAGACTTTTGTTGTTACCCGTGTGCATCACGCCTACTCTTGTGTCTTGAATTTATCTGGTAACATTTGCTGAATACAATCACTATTTGGCCTTGTGTTGGGCTTGTTAAAAAAGTCGATAACCATTTTGTCGAAACATTCGGGATTGCTTAATCCGTCAAACGTGTGAGACATCGCTGGAATTGTGACATGATATCCATTGGTCAATGTTTGCACAATTTGTTCTGCCATTAAAGGTGGAGTGACCGGGTCAAAATACCCAGACACCACCAAGGTAGGAATGTCAGATGTCACCGGTTCAAAGAATTTGTCTGGAACAACTCCTTTCGTCCAACTGCTACAGGCGTTCTTTTCTTGTTGAATTCTGTAGTCACCCATAAACGTACCGACTGTCAAGGAGTCTACTTCTGCTTGCGTAATGTAAGGTACGTCTTCCGTGCAGGTAACGCACAGGTAAAGTCCTTCTGCAATAAAGTCGTCATAAGATCCCGCGCTTGGAAAGAGAGAAATGAAGGGTTGCCAATTTCCCAAATAGGATTGATGAACAATAAATGGAATTTGTCTCAGTCCAAATGGCATGTACATGAGTGAACGAATCTTTGTATGGAACGAATACCAAGGAATGGTAACCTCCTTGATTTCATTACTCTGACTTTTGAATTTGTACTCAAAGGCTTTTCTTTTTCCCCTTTCCATCAGGTCATAGAATTCCGCTTTAACATTCGGAAAATAAAGGTTACACAAGGAATCCTGTTTACAATCTTCAAATAGTTTTTTGAGACTAGCGTCCGCATCCTGAGCAAAGTAGAGCGGCATTCTAGAATACGTTGTTGCAGGAGACCAGAGAACAGAACTTTCTACGGAAGCTGGAAACATTTTCATATATACTTGAGCCAAGCGTCCACCGAATGACAATCCAAATAAACTTATCCTTTTGTACCCTAGCCACTTCCTGATCTCTTCAATGTCAATTGCCATATTTGTTGACGTGTACTGAGTTAAGTCAGCCAATTTGGATAAGGAATCATAGCAGTCTTTTACATCTTCTATCGGATACATTTCTGTAAACTGTTCCTCCAGGTTCTCCTTAAATTGTAACTGTTTGCAATGCAGTGGATTTGATTCACCTGTCCCCCTGACATCAATTAAAACTATATCATGCTGCAGTCGATAGTAATTAATGCTGTCAGCATAGAATGATGCCGCATTCGTTGCTGCTACCCCTGGCCCACCATCAAAG
>JAYRXP010000272.1:0-3296 GCA_041917395.1 Paludibacter sp. | reverse complement strand
GACCGCCACAAATTCTCGTCGATGCTCGATGCGCTCAAAATCGACCAGCCACGCTGGAAAGAGCTTACCACATTCGAAGATGTGCACGAATTTGTAAAAGAAGTAGGCTTCCCGGTTTTGGTTCGCCCTTCGTATGTGCTCTCGGGTGCTGCCATGAACGTATGTCACGATGCTACACAGCTCGAAAACTTCCTGAAACTGGCTACCGAAGTTTCGAAAAAACATCCGGTGGTTATTTCTGAATTCCTGGAACGTTGCAAAGAAATTGAGATTGATGCAGTGGCAAAAGATGGTGAAGTGCTGGTATATGCTATTTCAGAACACGTTGAGTTTGCGGGAGTTCACTCCGGCGATGCAACAACTCAGTTCCCTCCGCAAAAGATTTATGTGGAAACAATTCGCAGAATCAAGAAAATTGCGGGCGAAATTGCCAAATCGCTGAATATCTCCGGACCATTCAATATACAGTTCCTTGCTAAAGACAACTATATCAAGGTTATCGAATGTAACCTGCGTTCGTCGCGCTCGTTCCCGTTTGTGTCGAAAGTGCTTAAGCTGAACTTTATTGAGTTGGCAACCAAGGTAATGCTTGGCTTACCGGTTGAAAAACCCGAAAAGTCAGCCTTCGATCTGGATTACGTGGGTATCAAAGCGTCACAGTTCTCGTTCCACCGCTTGCAACAGGCCGACCCCGTGTTGGGCGTGGATATGGCTTCGACCGGAGAGGTAGGTTGTATTGGCGACGATTTCTCGGAAGCAATTCTGAAATCGCTGCTTTCGGTTGGTTTCCGCATTCCGAAAAAACGCATTCTGATTTCGTCAGGCGAACCAAAATCGAAAGTAGAATTGTCGGATGCGTGTGCCTTACTCCAGAAGAAAGGATACGAATTGTACGCCACACGTGGTACACAACGCTTCCTGAAAGAAAATGGTGTGGAAGCAACAGCTGTAAACTGGCCGGATGAAGAGGGCGATTTAAATGTGAAAACTATGCTCGCTAACAAGCAGTTCGACCTGGTTATCAACATTCCGAAAAACACAACCGAGCGTGAACTTCGCAACGATTATACAATTCGTCGTGGTGCCATCGACTTCAATATACCACTTCTGACCAATGCCCGACTTGCTTCGGCGTTTATCACTGCTTTCTGCAGTATGACAGTGGATGATATTAAGATTAAAAGCTGGGATGAATATTAATTCAAATCAAAGAGTAAAGAACAAAGAATAAAGATAAAACAGCCGGTTGCAGCAATGTGATTGGCTGTTTTAGTTTTAAAGTTGTATATTTGCGTTCAATATTACTTCAAAAATGCTTTCAATTCTTATTCCGACATATAATTATAATATCGTTAAGCTTGTAAAAAACTTGTATCAGCAGGCGTTGGAGCAACTTATCCATTTCGAAATAATTGTTATGGAAGATGGATCTACGCGCTTTTTGGAAGAAAACCGTGAATTGGAGAAGTTGGAAAATTGCATTTATGTCGTTTTAGAAAAGAATATTGGTCGTTCGGCTATCCGGAACAAACTAGCTAAAGAAGCAAAATATGAATACCTGTTGTTTTTAGATTGTGATGCTGAAATTAGTTCAAATTCTTTTATAGCAAAATATCTTACTCTCTGTAATCATGAAAATATAGTTCTTGGAGGAAGAGTTTATGACGAAAGATATTTAACGAAGGAAAATGGTCTGATTTATAAATATGGGAAATTAAGGGAGAGAAATTCGCCAGAACAACTAAGGTCACGCAATAATATAATGTTTACTACTCCAAACTTCTTAATCCCCCGATTCGTTTTTAACTATGTTCAATTTGACGAGTCAATTCAGGGCTATGGACATGAAGATACGATATTTGGAATTCAGTTAAAAGCTTTGGGATTTAAATATATATTAATAGATAATCCAGTAGTTCATACCGGACTTGAAAAGAACGATCTGTTTATTGAAAAGACAAAAAATGGTATTAGAAACCTTTATCATTTAAGTAAGAATAAAAAATATAATGAAATTAATTTAGAGTCGAGATTATTGAGATACTATTCAAAAGTCTCTAAATATAAGTTTATTGTTTTTTTTTCGTTATTGTTCACTGTCGCTTCAGGTTTATTGGAGAAAAATCTTTATTCTTCCAAGCCGTCACTTACCCTGTTTGATTTGTATAAACTGCTTTATCTTTGTAAAATTGCCCATTCGAAATGACAACTTGTCAGAATTCTGACTTATTTTTTGTCATTTAGAACTAAATTTCGTTTTGGCACAAATTCTGATAACTGAAACGCGACTGAGATTTTTATAATATCCCGGTCTCTAAAAAATATTTAACTAACAAACTAAAAATACAAAGTAATTATGAACATTAAACCATTAGCCGATCGCGTGTTGGTAAAACCGGCACCGGTAGAACAAAAAACAGTAAGCGGAATTATTATTCCCGATTCAGCTAAAGAAAAACCTTTAAAAGGCGAAGTGTTAGCAGTTGGTAACGGAACTAAAGACGAAGAAATGGTGGTTGCCGTTGGTAATAACGTTTTGTATGGCAAATATGCCGGAACCGAACTGGAATGGGAAGGTGAAAAATACCTGATTATGCGTCAGTCTGATATTTTGGCGATAATCTAAGACCCCTAACCCCTAAAGGGGAAACGCGAAACTTGAAACACGAAACAATCTTGTAATTTTTTTTAATAGTAAATACAATTATGGCAAAAGAAATATTATTCAATATCGATGCCCGCGATCAACTGAAACAGGGAGTTGATGCATTGGCAAATGCAGTGAAAGTTACACTCGGACCAAAAGGTCGTAACGTAATTATCGAAAAGAAATTCGGTGCACCTCACATTACCAAAGACGGTGTGACTGTTGCTAAAGAAATTGAACTCGAAGATTCATTCCAGAATCTGGGTGCTCAGTTGGTTAAAGAAGTGGCTTCGAAAACCGGCGACGATGCCGGTGATGGAACTACAACCGCTACAGTGTTGGCACAATCAATCGTAAGCGTAGGTCTCAAAAACGTAACTGCCGGAGCAAACCCCATGGATTTGAAACGCGGTATCGACAAAGCTGTTGCTCAGGTTGTAAAAAGTATCGCTTCGCAGGCTAAAATTGTAGGCGACGATTACGATAAAATTCAGCAGGTAGCTACTATTTCGGCAAACAACGATGAAGAAATCGGTAAACTGATTGCCGATGCCATGCGCAAAGTGTCGAAAGACGGTGTAATTACCATCGAAGAAGCTAAAGGAACCGACACAACGATTGATGTGGTGGAAGGTATGCAATTCGACCG
>JAYRXP010000271.1:0-2660 GCA_041917395.1 Paludibacter sp. | reverse complement strand
TACAATACGTTTCATACTAATTTAATTTTTTGATAAATGAATATTGAGTTTGTTTATTGATTAGACGCAACGAACATATCTTTTGGATTTAGAATATTATTTTTTAACATTCAAATATCAAAAAAATTACTGATTGGCAGTCAGAGCAGCTTTAATTGGTGTTCTGAAATAAATGGAAGCTGAATTTCCACCACCCATCGATACGTTATCGAATTTTGCGTCAGAAACGACCAGTATCGAGAATTTAGCTTCTTTGGTAACCGCTCTTGCAACATATTTAAACGGAAAGAAAACAGCTCCGATTTTGGATTGAAAATAAAATTTCCCGTTTTTATAATCGGATGCGGAAGTGAAAATCGAATCCATTGCAGTTTTCCGGGGCAGGACAACACGCGATACGCTATCGGCCGACTGAACCAGATAGAGCGATTGCAGATTATTGCTGAAACCATTGAGCAATAATTTAAATGTTACAGTATCACCCACACTAATCGTATCCAGCAAGAGCTCATCGCTACCGGAAATAGTTTTAACATGAATGGTATCACCATTTTGCTTTATCGGATAAGACACAAACGATATCTGAGGTGTGTAGTTGCTATCACCGCTCAAATCGCACGATACCATAAAAAAGAAACTGAAAACGAATCCGAGAATCATAAATCCGGATTTCTTGCTGAGATTTTGCAGAACCATAGAAGTACATAAATTTAGAGATAAAACGAAACCGTTGCAAAATTACAAAATTTTATCATTCAGACACACTGACGGGAAATTTAAGCCCGGCGATGCAGCGAATAATGTGTTTTATAAAAATTTAAATGAATCAGGTATTTCGCACATCATTTAAAGTTTGTATATTTGCACGCAATAATTTTGATAGACCTAAAGGTCATTTCTCATTGAAATTCAATCATTTAAAATAGAAATCCTATGTCATTTATTGCAGAAAGAGTTCAACTTGAAGGCCTGACCTTCGACGATGTACTGCTAATTCCCGCCTACTCGGAAGTACTCCCCAACAATGTTAAACTTACAACCCGTTTTTCGCGTCGTATCGAATTGAAAATTCCGGTAGTTTCGGCTGCTATGGATACGGTTACCGAAGCGAAACTGGCCATTGCTATTGCCCGCGAAGGTGGTATCGGTGTTATTCATAAGAACATGAGCATTGCCGAACAGGCAAAACAGGTAAGCATTGTGAAACGTGCTGAAAACGGTATGATTTCGAATCCTGTCACCATCCGTCCCGAAGCAACAGTAGGCGATGCACTGGCAATGATGGCCGAATATAAAATTGGCGGAATACCTGTGGTTGACGAAAACTTTTATCTGGTAGGTATAGTTACCAACCGCGATTTACGTTTCCAGCGCGATATGGCAACAAAAATCGAAAGTGTAATGACGAAGGAAAACCTGATAACCACCACCCGCACCACCGATCTCGAAGCAGCTGCCGACATATTGCAACAATACAAAATTGAAAAACTTCCGGTTGTCGACAAGGATAACAAATTAGTGGGACTACTTACATACAAAGACATTACAAAAGCCAAAGACAAACCCATGGCATCGAAAGATGAAAAGGGACGTCTGCGCGTAGCTGCCGGTGTAGGCGTTACAGCCGATGTATTCGACCGTGTAGATGCACTTGTCGAAGCCGGAGTTGATGCTATTGTGATTGATACGGCTCACGGTCATTCAAAAGGAGTTGTCGACACACTGCGCGAAGCTAAAAAACGTTATCCGGACATCGATATTATCGTCGGTAACATAGCCACAGGCGAAGCAGCCAAAATGCTTGTTGATGCAGGTGCTGATGCCGTTAAAGTTGGTATCGGCCCCGGTTCAATCTGTACAACCCGCGTAATTGCCGGTGTGGGTGTGCCACAGCTATCAGCCATTTACGAAGTGGCCAAAGCGCTTAAAGGAACTGATGTTCCCATTATTGCCGATGGCGGTATTCGTTATTCAGGCGACATCGTAAAAGCACTTGCCGCAGGCGCCTACACCATAATGGCCGGTTCGTTGCTGGCAGGAGTTGAGGAATCGCCGGGCGAAACAATTATTTTCAATGGTCGTAAATTCAAATCGTACCGCGGCATGGGATCACTCGAGGCCATGGAAAAAGGCTCGAAAGACCGTTATTTCCAGGATGGAGAAGCTGATATGAAAAAACTGGTTCCTGAAGGAATTGCGGCACGCGTTCCGTTCAAGGGAACTTTATACGAAGTGGTTTTCCAGATGATTGGCGGACTACGTGCCGGAATGGGTTATTGTGGAGCCGCAACTATTTTCGATTTGCACAATGCGCGTTTTACCCGCATTACCAATGCCGGAGTAGCCGAAAGTCATCCGCATGACGTATCGATAACCAGCGAAGCCCCTAATTACAGTAGAGGAGAATAAAAAAAACTTAAAAATCACCCCGAAAATTCGGGGTGATATAACATAGTTGTATTTTTGAACGTTAATGAATTTCGATGTAATTTTTATCGATTTACAAATTTAAAAAACGTATGAGACAAATCTTATTTTCTATTGCAATTTTATTTTCAGGAGCCGCCTGTATTTATGCCAGCGACCCTGTGTTGATGAAAATAAACGGAAAACCCGTTTTAAAATCAGAGTTTGAATACATTTACAACAAAAACAATTCG
>JAYRXP010000270.1:0-3227 GCA_041917395.1 Paludibacter sp. | reverse complement strand
GTACTGAAAATACAGGCATATTCGAAAATCGCATCACGGCTGCTCCAATTGTAATTCCTGTCGGAACAATAAAATGAGCCTCGGTATCAGTAACTTTATATGGTGCAGCTCTTAACTCAGGTTTCGATGGATTGAAATACAGCGAGTCTGTCATTGAAAAACCTATTCCCTTAAATACAATTTCATCGCCTGCGGCAAAACAATTTGTAGAATTTGCAGGTTGCGAAAAGTTACTTACAATTATTTCATCGCCCGGAATTTCAGTTCGATTAAACGATTCGTTAGCAAAAACCGACATAGCTGCCAGTGTACGTTTTATCGTGAAAGTCTTGCCTCCACGCTTAACAATGAGATTATATCTTCCCTCCGGAATTGTTCCGGGCATTGGTATTTTCAACAAAACTGTCCAACCTGTAATACCATTTGCGGGAACCTCAACTCTGACATCGGATGCTCCTGAAGGGTCTGAAACCGGACGAAGAAACAATGCTGCAGAGTCGGAACTAACAATAAATGTTCCGGAAATTTTTATAGTAGTTCCCATAAAAACCGCTCTCGGAAGTGTGTAAGCATTAGGAGCAGGTACTTCATTTGTCATTGGATCGAGCGCATTCATCTCACAGCCTGCAAAAACAAGCGCTAACATTAAAAACGTGGCTGCTTGCTTTAATCTATTTATCATGATTTTTTTCATTTTTACGCAATTAAAAGAATTACTGACTTAATTTCAACTAGTTCTAAATAAAAACTATACATTAATAACCATAGTTTTGAAACATATCTGTTTTATTCAACGAAACTTCAATCTGCGATTGCGGAATTGGATACAAATAGTGCTTAGTATCTGTAATTATCGGATGTGTTGTTTGGTTATTGGCAGGGGCCGGAATTGCAAGATTGTATTTTTCGAGCAGTTTACCTGTACGGGCCAAATCGAACCAACGCACACTTTCAAAACAAAGTTCCAGTTTACGTTCATTCAGAATATCTTCGAAGGTCAGCGTGGATTTATCATACAAAGGTAATTCTGTAAATGCCAACGCATTGCTTTCGTTGCGAGAACGACTACGAACCAGATTCATGCATTCAGCAGTCAAATCAGTAGCTACACCATCGTTTGCTTTCATCGATGCTTCAGCAAGCATAAGTAAAACGTCAGCATACCTTATAACTGTGAAATTCAGTGGCAAACTGTTTATATCGGTGTACGTTGTCAGTTCATCGAGCGGTTTATCCAGATAAAAACGGAATTTGGTAACGCAGGTGTAAAACCACGAGTCAGACAACCACGTAGCTTCCTGACTGGCAACTGATTTCCCTGATTTATCAGCTGGTGTAAAAACTTTGGTTCCTACGTTATAAATAGCTCTCCAGTATTGAGGATGAGCCACATTCTGTGCATCCGTAACCATTCGTCCACCAGACAAAACCCAGGACTTCCGATAATCGGACTCTTCATAACCACCAACATATACTACCTGATTGTTAATGGTTTGTGAACCTCTCAGCAGCAATGCAGGTGCAAACATAACGTATTTTTGCCAGATAGCATTGTAAGCCGTAACCATTGAATTACCTACTGCAATACCGTAATTGTAAAGGAAATAGAAACCCCGGTTTGGATTAGCAGTGGCCTTTCCATCGTTTGCCTGAAGTTCCCACATGTTTTCGGGAAACTTATTTTTAAATTCAGCAACAAAAAGTTTACGATAATCGGGCTCCAATGTTATTCCTGCATTCGTTTTAATATCGTTTAAAACTAATTCGGCTTTCTGGTAAAGTTCTTTCGGAGTTTCTGTAATTTTTGAATAACCCCAGTCTGAACGTGATATTTTTGAGAGTAAATCATCCACAATTCCTGTTTCTTTGGTCGAAGCCATAGTAAGGTATACTTTTCCCAACATAGCTTTTGCTACATAATGCGAAATTCGAATCGGATCTTTGACATCTTTCGATACAGGTAAAACTCCGGCTACAGTTGCGTCTGTCAAATCAAGCACTATCTGACTATAAATATCTTTTACCGGAGTGCGACCAATATTCCAGTCAATTTCGGTCATCATTTCTTTTGTTACCAATGGTACAGGTCCAAAAGTCTGCACCAACCGAAAGTAAGCCCACGCTCTGAGCGTTTTGGCCTCACCTAGCATTCGCAGGATATCAGCATCCGGCGTCTGAAAATTTTTGTTAACTCTATCAATCAACACATTACAAGCACTAATAAGTTTGTAATGCATGGCGTACCAATCGGGTAAAACATAAAGGTCGTTAGACGTAAGCGAATAACGATACATGGCTGATAAACCTGCCTGATTAGCCGACGCAATCGATTCATCTGTTCCTAATTCGCCGATAAACGGGGTTGTTTTATGAACGTATAAATCAGAGTACAACTGGTAGAGTCCTAAAACACCAGAGTAAACGCCTTCTTTATCCTGATATGAATTGGTTGACGAACGAAAATCCACCGGTTTTTCAGTCAGAAAATCTTCGCAACTTAATAGTGTAAGTGAAAGTATTACGATCAGGAAGTGTATATATTTTGGGTTTTTCATAACAAATTATTAAATATGATTTTTAGAATGTAAGATTTATACCTGCTGACAAAATCCGCGATTTTGGATAAGCCTGACTATCAAGCCCGGGCAATAAATAGGAAGCCTGACCACGTGAAGTGTTTACTTCGGGATCATAACCGCTGTAATTTGTAAACACAAACAGATTAGTTCCTGTTAAGAACACTTTCAGGTTAGAGATTTTCATTTTCGAAAGTAGTTTTTTGTTCAGACTGTACGACAATGTAACATCGGCAACGCGAAGGAACGAAGCATCTTCGATATACCAGTCCAACGGAACTTCTTCGGTATTATTTATACGCTGAGCCATAAATGTTGGATAACGGTTTGAAGCAACGCCTTCAATAAACAAATCGCCTTTTTGACCTGTTACAGCATCGTAATAATAAAGTGTTGGTCGGAATGATTGTAAGATATTTTTGCTGTAAGAATAACCCGAACCCGACGGTGAAACAGCATCAATTCCCCATGCTGTGGCGTTAAACACGTCCTGCCCAACTGAATATTGAAGTGTTATATTCAGCCCAACGCCCTTATAACTAAATGTATTCGTTAGACCTCCCGTAAATGCCGGGAAACCATTTCCAAGTGGCTGCTTATCATCAGCAGTTATTTTTCCATCAGGAACTCCATCCGGGCCACTAATATCCT
>JAYRXP010000269.1:0-3935 GCA_041917395.1 Paludibacter sp. | reverse complement strand
ATCGTTTCCAGTTGAACAGTTTTGGATTTTGCACCATTATTTTTCAATTCGGTATCGATAAAAACATCTGCGCTTTTCGAATTGATATTATCGTAATGCACAAAAACGCCCCCACCAGCTGTTTTTCGAGCCTCAACGGCATCGGTTATCGCCACTTTATTTTTACAAATCATCCAAACATCGCGATAAATGCCGCCGTGGTAAGCAAAGTCGAGAGTAAATTGTGGTTTGCCAGGAGGAAAGGTTTTATCGTTACTGTTGTCGGTCATTATGGCCAACAAACAAGTGTCGCCTGCTTGTGCGCCAAAAGCGGTTAAGTCAATATTTATGGGCAAATAACTGCCCTTATTTTCTTTAACCAATTTGCCATTGAAGTATATTTTTTGTTTTCCCATAATGGCCTCGAAATGTACAAGTACATCTTTGCCATTTGTATTCGTTGGAACAACAAAACGTTTGCGATACCACGCCACGCCCTGATAATTGCGACAGCCACTCGCCTCAGCAGGCATTAATTCTACACTATGAGGTGTAGCCACAATTTCCCAACCCGCATCGTCGAAGTTTATTTTTTCAGCCTCTTTCACGTCGCCGCGCATAAACCGCCAGCCGTTATTGAAGTTATAAATCTGTCGACCGCTTCCTTCTAATGGAAAAAATCCGGCCACAGAAACCGATGCTGAAATCGGATAAACAAGTCCGAAAAAAAGCAGAAAAGTAAAAATATTTTTATGAAGCATATTGTTGGTATTGAATAATCAAAAGACGTGATTTTGGCTTATTTGTACCTATTAAAAATGCTTTGAACCCTTTTATGGTAGCATAATTACAATATCCGATTTTCTGTTTTCGGGCAAAACCTGAATTATCGTCACTTTTCCGTTTTTTAATGCGGCTTCCACCGTCGTGTTTTGCGGTGCATGTAGTTTAAAGTGTACATTCCATCCGCGTGGCCATGCCGGAAACAGGATGATTTTTCCATCGTCGGTAGTTTGCAGCAGCATTTCCTGTAACCCAATCATGCCACTTCCGCCCCAGTTGTGGTCGGGACTCCAGTCAAAACCCGGTCCCCAAAATGCCGGAAAACGATATGGTCCGTCAGCAAGTTTGAGTGAATTCAATCTTTTGGCTTCATCGGTCAATCCCAGACAAGCTGCAAAGATATTATCCTGCTTCCAACCCACGTGACTGCGAAATTTCAGCGTGTCAGTATCGTAAAAATAGGTGTTACGGGCGATGTGCAGACTATCTTTTCCCACGCCGTACATGCGCCACGGAAAAACAGGATAGAGTTGTGGCGACTCCGTATTATTCACCCTTTCCCATGTTTTGGCGGGCGAAATCATGGTTTTGCCATTGACTGCTCGTAGTGGAATTTCAGGAATAAATTTCAGCAACGAATCATTTCCTAAGGATTTCAGAACAGTTTTGAGTGCTGCTATTGTGCTTGATGCATTATTTGCCATTTTATAGGTTTCACAAGCCGAACCAGGAAACAGTATCAACTTTCCATCTCCATCCAATTCTTTTCGTCCTCTGAGTTTTGCCAGATAGCGGTAATGTTCGTCAAAGAACCGCACGCAACTTTCAATCAGTGGTTTGTATTGCGAAATATCCGCATTGTTGTAGGATTTTGTTTCGAGTATCATTTGGCAAAATTCCAGTGCAGTATCCCATTCATATTCGAGCCACGCATTGTATTCTACTCCTTTGTCAAAATAATCGGGTCGTTTCCAGCCATATTCGCTTGGATTTGGCAATCCAAAGTTTTCTAATTGTTCAGCAAAGCAAGCGCCATCATGATTCCAATATGTTTTGGAGCGCAATTCGGCATTTTTCAGCAAGCGATTGTAGAATTCAAACTGAGGGGTCATCAAATCATAATCGCCACTTTTGAGCATTGGCCAGTAAATCAATCGCTGATTTTGAGCTGTGAATGTTCCGCCACCCCATTTGCGGTAATCGGGTGTGAATTTAAGGGTCGAATCAACAGAAATCGGGTCGAACGTAAATAGTCCGCCATTGAAACGTGTAGGCCATTCGCTGTGCGCATTGCAGCCCAACATGTACCGGAAAAGCGTGTAATTGCGTGACAATTTTGCCGCTTCGCCCTCGATATGTATATAGCTGCGATTCCAAAATGCATTCCACCAGGCGATGCTTTGCTTGCGATCGGTTTTTGGATTTATTGCAACTATCGTTTTATTAAGAGCTTTTTGCCAACCGAAAATGTTGTTGGTTTGCGATGTCTCAAGCGCAATATTAATTATCTGGCTTTTAATTGGTTTCTGACTTTTAAAAATCCAAGCCTGAAAATCAGTCTCTGCATAAACACCTTTCTCTACACCTTTAAAAACCAAATTATCGCCCCAAAGTCGCCCTCCCGAAGTAAGATTCGCAAGCGGATTGTACATTTCAGATTTTACGCCATCGAGCCCTTGTTGCGCCACAGTTACATCAAAAATTGTTTTTTCGGGATTCCGGTGAAAGAACGTAACCGAATTTCCATCAACCAAAACAGAATCCTTCCACATAACCAATCCCGATGGTGGTGCCCATTTGTACGAACCTTGGTCTCCTTCTCCTTTCCGAATTATCCGGTCTGTGTAACGCCAGTTTTCGTAACGAATTTCGCTGGAAATGGCTTTTTTATTTTTAATTTCTACAGTTATTACCGGCTTCAAAACATCAGCCCAAAGTTGAATTGTTGTGCCATTTGCCGAAATTTCCACATAACCATCATCAAGTTTTAAAGTTTGGCGAAAATCAGTAGCATTCAGAAACGGATTAGGAGTGAGGCGAATACGGAACCGTCCTTGTTTGAGCAAAGTATTATTTTCATCGAAAGCTCCACTTTTTGCTACATAAAAAAGAACATCACCATTTTCCACCCACACATTCATTCCCACATCGCCACCGCCACAGGGCATCGATTCGGACGAATTTTGCGAAGGAGTTGTCCACGTAAAGTCGGGGTCAGCTGCGTTTACAAGTATTGAAATTGAAAGGAAAAATACGAAGGAAATTAGTTTCTTTAGTAAATTCATTATGATTTTGTTTTGGCCAATATTATAATATTATTGGGGTATATCCATAAAATATTATGATTTTCATTTTTGAATGATTTTGACCGGGCCCAATAATCCGGCTTCAAGTAGTTTATTTTCTTTCATTCTGTACTTCCCATCTGTCCAGATGCCGGCGAAAGGCGGTGTTCCGTTGTCCCAACCATTTATGGCATTTGCCCAGGTGTTTGTAACTTCAATTTCGAAGGAGTTGATACCATTTTTCAATGCGTTGGAAATATTCACTTCGTAAGGAGCTGTCCATGCTGTACCGCAATCTATGCCGTTTACACGAACTGTAGCAAGGTTGTTGACTTTTCCTAAGTTTATCCAAACATTCGTTCGGTTATCGCTCCACACAAAATTGCTTTGGTAAACAGCAGTGCCCGAATAGTATTTAATCAGCGGATTTTCGCTTTTACTCCAGTCGAAAAGCGTTGTTGTTTCGATATACTGCTTATTGTTTTGAAAGCTGATTTTCCAATTGAATTTGATGTCACTGGTTGCATAGCTGTTCAAAGCTTGCAGTTGATTTGTTTGATTTAAAGGTACTTGCTCTCCAAAAACAATAAAAACAGATTCGTAAGGATAAAGATCTATCGAAATATGAACTCTGTCATCGCTTTGCTGATATGTCGCCGGAGTAGAGATTTTGCCATTTACAGGATTCCATAGTTGTGGAATTCCTTTTTGATTTCTGAAAGATATATCAAAAGATTGAGTCGTATTTCGTTGATTTGTAATAAAATAAATATCTGTATTTTCACTTTTTCTGTGTGTCCACGCAATGTTTGGAGGTAAAATAATATCCGGCTCAATGTTCAATCCGTTAAGAACCGGCAAGTTAGGAATACTTACGCCCGACTGTTT
>JAYRXP010000268.1:0-3406 GCA_041917395.1 Paludibacter sp. | reverse complement strand
ATAGTCAATTTATTGCCGTCTTTAAATCAACAAATTCATATCCTTTAGCTTTCAATTCGGTTATAAGTCCGCTCAACCGGTTATAAAACTTATCGGTACGACGCGGATCGGTACCGACATGAAACAACAAAATATAACCATTTAAAGTTTTGTGGCTTTCCGCAGTCATTATTGATGCATAAATCTCGTCGCCCGAAAAATACTTCTCGCGCATTTCGGGAATTGAATTATCTGCATTCGAATGCGTTCCCGGCGTATAACTCACCAGTGTTAGTCCGTATTCTTTACACCACTGACTTATGCTATCGTTGTACAAACCGTAAGGCGGAAGAAAAAACGGGGCATCCGGCTTTTTAACTCCAAACTTCTCCAGTTCTTTATAGTTATCTTTCAAATCGTTCACAAAAAGCGCTTTATCAACCAGCAATGATTGTCGGTTATCAAAATGACAGTATTGTAAATGTTGATCTGAATTTGCTCCCACATAATGCCCTTCCTTTTTCAGTTTTTTTATTGCAGAGCCGAATTTTCGCTTTCGCAAAAAGTCTCCCGAGAAAAAGAAAGAAGCTTTCACCCTGTTTTTTGAAAGTGCTTTTCTTATTTTTTTTAAACCATCGCCATAGTCGTTGCCTGCGAATAGTAGGCTTATCTGTTTCTTCTCCTTGTTTGTTCGAACAATTCCTCCATCTACAATGGTATTTTTTTCCGGTTGTCTGTTCTCTTCAAACTGTCGCGCAGCAAGTAAATAAACCAGCGATGCAGTTCCATCGAGCGTAGGTTGGTTTGTAACAAAGTCGCTGAAATCATCGTGATATACAGCCCATTTGGTTTGAAAACGAGCCAGTTTATCGTTTACTGCTTTCAATTCCTGACCGACCAAACGCTCGTACACAGATTGCCTAACCGGACCGGATACTAAACCGCCTTTCTGCACGATACCTTTCTCGCGGGTAAACGCCGAATACGCGCGAAGATGCGTGCGTCCACTCTGTGGCAAGCCCGCAACCATACTTACGCCCCATGGATTACACCCAAAAAGCCAGTCCACAAGCGCCGTTTCCATTTGTATGAAAGTCGAATCGCCCGAATAACGGCGAAAAAGATTGCATTGCGTAGCCAGTGCAGCAATGTAATTATTGGAACACAAAAGCATATTTACGCCCACACCGAATGGATTATCGCTTTTTCGCAATTCAGCACGTTTCAGTCCAAAGCGTATATTTTGCAGGAATTCGTTTTTGATACCGGGCTTCTCCGAATTTGCCAACACGTAATGTCCATAATTTGTAAACGGAAACCACTGGTAATGATTTACCGAGTCCGAAAACAACCACGGAATAACAGGCTCTAAACGTCCGTAAGCAGCAGCTTCGTTCTGGTATTTTGAATCTAGTCCAAGCTGGTAAAGTTGCGAAGCCGCCAACTGCATATCGTCGGCCCAATTATCCTCTTCGTAAAACACTTTAGACAATGCGGGAAAACTCTGGCAAACTCCCGGATATTTTTTCCCGTAATCGTACAACCGGTAAGCGCGTCGTTCCAGTGTATCGGCAAAAGTTGGATAATACTTTCGGAGTGCGTCGGAGCCGAGCGCAAATGCCGAAGCATACTTTCCGGCTATCGAGGCCACGCCTGTCGATCGGTTTTTGATAGCACCAAGACCTTCGGGCTTGCCTGTTGCCCTATACACAGGGCGTTCCCGACCAGCTCCCCATCCATAGTCAGATATATCTTCGGGAGGTAACCGAAAAACAGTATCGCCCCGATCATCAGCCACCTGATAAAAAACCGTTTCGTTTTCAGGATTCATTTTTAACAACCAATCAAGTCCCCACTTCGCTTCATCGAGCACATCGGGAATCGAATTCGGATAGGGCAATCCATTGGCATCAAAACCGTCACCGAAAGCCGCCGGATTCATTCGGTAAGCGTACAACAACTGAAAAACCGCAGTTGCCGTAGTGGCTCCGTATTTAACGTGATTTGCAGCATTGTGCCAGCCACCCAACACATCCACCGTAGTCGATACAACAGTTTGTATTTGTGGAACCGCCTTGACCTGCTTTCGTGGCAAACTAGTCTGTACAGGCGATTTCGAGACAGTTGAAAGTACAATTCCATCATTTTGGTGACAATAGGTATTCAGCGATGGATTATAACCGCAACGCTGCTGACGCAGGTAGTTTAAAAGAAAATCAGCAGTACCACGATACACATCTTTGTCAACGAAAACGGTAGGCGAAAAACTATGATCAGCCTTTATATAAAAAGCTCCCTGATTTGTAAACTTACTGAAATCGAGCGTATAAACACTTACAAACTGTTCGAAAGATGGTTGAGCGCTAACAGAGGTAAAGTCGGCAAGTTTTTCGTCGGTGAGGGCATCGTAAATCGAAAAACTCTTCAGTGAAATTTTAGATTCGCTAATCAAAACAGCCCTTTTAATACTGTTTGGCATATATCCAAGCTGATTGATACGAATAAATGCATCAAGCGAAAAAGCCTGACTAAAAACGCAAAACACTGCAGAAAAAAAGAATAATAGCCTTTTCGACATTATAACAAAGTCCTTTTTTTGCAAAAGTAACACAATTCGAACAAACAAGCAATTATTTTTCACACGAAAAAAGCATTATACAACTTTGAACAACCATGTATAAAAAATCAGTTTTGCTTATTCAAAGCCAAAATTTATTTTGTATAAATATGCTGGCAAATTACCAAACCTAATAAGTACAAAATGAATACAGGATAAGCAAAGGATGAATACAGGATAAGCAACTTACAAAGTCAAATAAAAATACAAAAAAACTTATAATTATACGGTTTTAAAATCTAAGCAGCAAATGATTTGACAAATATTACACTGATATGAACAAACTTATTTCTGATTGATACAAAAAAACGGGTTTGAACGCCGGTTTTAAGCAATTCCAACACAAATTGTAAGTGCAAACAACTGAAAAACCGATAAAAAATATTACTTTTGCAGTCGGTTTCAGATTTAAAATTTGAAGATTTGAGATTTACAAAATCTTCGCAACTTGTGATTTATAATTTCTAATTTAAAACATAAAGAATGAAAGTATTAAAATTCGGCGGAACATCCGTAGGTTCTGCATCCCGAATGAAAGACGTCGCTCAACTGATTTGCGATGGAGAACAAAAAATTGTTGTTTTGTCGGCTATGTCGGGCACCACTAACAGTTTAGTTGAAATTTCCGACTATTTCTACAAAACGAATACAACCGGAGCTATAGAGCGCATCAATGTATTGGAACAGAAATACATGGAAGTAATCGATGAATTATATTCCACCGAAAAATACAAAGCAGAATCGAAAACCATTATTAAATCGATTTTCGAGTACCTGCGTTCGTTCTCTAAATCGGTATTTACACTTTTT
>JAYRXP010000267.1:0-1500 GCA_041917395.1 Paludibacter sp. | reverse complement strand
GGCAGCTAAAGCAGCCGGCAATTAATAGCGAACAAAACAATATATTTGTTTTTTAACAACAATCATAGAACCTGTCCTATTTCTGTTCTTATTCCCCCTTTAGGTGGTTAGGGGGCAGTGGTTAGGGGGCAGTTATAAATTATAGATATAATGAAAAATTTTAAAATACCCGAATTGGGTGAAAATATAAAATCGGCTTCGGTAGTAAAAGTCCTTGTCAGTGTGGGTGATACCGTTGAGTTGGATCAGCCACTACTCGAACTCGAAACCGACAAAGCAACAATTGAAGTTCCTTCGGACATTGCCGGAAAAGTAATAAGTATTACGGTGAACGAAGGAGATACAGTAATAATTGGTCAGGAAGTTTTGGCAATCGACGAGGCTGCAAGCGGACAAGCGCCTGTGCAAGAGCCTGTTGTTGAGCAAAAGACTGAAGTGGCTGAAGAGGTAAAAGTTTCTCCGGCTCCTGCAGCAAAAGTGGAAGTTCCTGTAATAGAAGAAGTTTTTGTGCCTGCTCCAACAGTAGCTGCCGACGGTCCGAAAGTGATTGTTGAAAATCAGCCTCCGATAATACCGAATGCAGCTCCGGCAGCACCTTCGGTTCGCCGACTGGCACGCGAAATTGGTGTGGATGTAAATCAGATAAAAGGTTCAGGACCGGGCGGACGCATTTTGCTCGACGATGTGAAAGCATTTAGCAAAGCACTGCATCAGCAACGCAACGAAGTTCAACATATCCGCGCCGAACAACACCGGGAACCATTGCCTGACTTTACGAAGTTTGGCGAAATTGAAATGCAGGCTATGAGTAATATCCGTTACAAAACAGCCGAACATTTGAGTTATGCCTGGCACACCATCCCGCATGTTACGCAGTTCGATAAGGCTGATATTACGGCTCTGGAAGAATTCCGCAAAAGCTACGCAAAAGAAGCAGACAAACAGGGTGTGAAACTTACTGTAACGGCTATATTGGTAAAAATTGTATCGATGGCGCTAAAACGTTTCCCGCAGTTTAATGCCAGCGTGGATATGCAAAACAAACAAATTATCTACAAGAAATACTTTAATATTGGTATTGCAGTGGATACTGACTTTGGACTGATGGTGCCGGTTATACGGAATGCAGACCAACTGAATGTGATTGAAATTGCACGAGAAATGAATGTACTGGCTGAAAAAGCACGCACCAAAAAAGCCGGAATCGCCGATTTAAGTGGCGGTTGCTTTACCATAACCAACCTCGGTGGAATTGGTGGAACTGCTTTTACACCCATTGTAAATGCTCCCGAAGTGGCTATTTTAGGCGTTTCGCGCGGACAAATGGAGCCGGTGTATATCGATGGTAAATTTGAACCGCGTCTGATGCTGCCGTTCTCGCTTTCGTACGATCATCGTATTATCGACGGAGCTGATGGCATTCGCTTCCTGCGCTGGATTATTGATGCGATTGAAAACCCAATGAAATTGGTGGTGGAGGGATAGACCCCCAAACCCCCT
>JAYRXP010000266.1:0-4943 GCA_041917395.1 Paludibacter sp. | reverse complement strand
TTGCCAAAATTGATCACGTCTTCACCTTTGTCGTTGTAAATCATTCGTCCGGCAAAGTCGACATTGTTATTTTGAGTGGTGAATTTTGAAAGAAATTCAATATCGTTTTTTAGTTCCGGATAACGGTCGAGTTGTGCCATAAGCACTTCGTAAGTGGCCAACGTATCAGCTTCAGCACCGTGCGCACCCACAAGGTCTTTATCGCAGTAAAATTTGTAAGCGGCACCAAGTGTTCGCGCTTCCATTTTGTGAAAAATCACCTGAACGTCCACAAATTTTCGTTTCATAAGATCAATATCTACTTCGGCGCGCAGCAGTTCTTCGGCAAGAAGTGGTATGTCGAACCGGTTTGAATTGTATCCGGCTAAGTCGCAACCTTCAATGTCTCGCGCAATTTCCTTAGCCACCGCTTTGAACGTGGGACAATCGGCAACATCGGCATCTGTTATTCCATGTATGTCTGAAGCGGATTTCGGAATTGGGACACCGGGATTTATTCGAATGGTTTTGGTTTCTTCACGTCCGTTTGGCGATACTTTGTGATATGAAATCTCGACAATGCGGTCCGATACAATGTTGGTGCCGGTTGTTTCGAGATCGAAAAAAATAATCGGATTCTTAAGTTGTAGTTTCATTTGTTTTCAAAATTTGTTTTAGCCTGATATTTAGCCAAAAATAAAGGTCTAAAGACTTTCGACCTTAGACCTTTCGTATTTAAAATATCCCGGCTCTTTATTTCCTGCTTTTATTACTCTTTGTTGTCTGTTAGTCGTTTAGCAGCATAGGCATCAACAACATAAGTAATTCTTCGTTTTTTTGATTTTCGAATGGGAGCATCAATCCGGCGCGCGAAGGATCGGTGATTTCCAAAATTACATCCGACGAGTCGATATTGTTCAGAATTTCAATCAAAAATGCTGATTTAAAGCCGATTTTAATAGGGTCGCCTTCGAACTGACAGCTGATAGTTTCTTCTGCCGAAATCGAAAAGTCGATATCCTGAGCCGAAATGTGAATCATATTGTCGTGAAAATCGAGTTTGATAAGGTTGCTGGCCTGATTGGAGAATACCGAAACGCGCTTCAGAGCATTAAGCAGTGTTACGCGGTCAATGATAATCTTGTACAGGTTTTGTTTTGGTATTACGCCGTTGTAATTTGGGAAACGACCTTCTACCTGACGACAAATCATAGTGTAGTTCGAAAGTTTGAAATAAGCATTCTTGGCATCGAACTTCACTTCTACCTCGCCCGATTCTTTCGGTAAAATATTTTTAAGCATTGTTGCCGGTTTTTTCGGCAAAATAAAACTTACTTTTTCTTCCTCTTCGCCCAGCGTAATGCTTGTAAGCGGAGTTTTAAGGCGAACAAGTTTGTGCGCGTCGGTTGCTACAAAAGTTATATTTTCTTTTTCGATATCGAAGAATACGCCATTCATTACCGGACGAAGTTCATCGTCGGCGGTGCAAAAGAGCGTTTTTGTGATACCTGCAGTCAGATTTGAAACCGGCAGATTCAAAACTCTGGCGTCGTCCTGAAGTTGTGGTAAACGGGGATATTCGTCGCCATTTTGTCCGATAAAGTTGTATGAGCCATTGGCAGAAGTAATCACCATTGCCAGATTGCTGTCGTTAACAGTGAATGTGAGTGGTTGATCGGCAAATTCGCGTAGAGTGTCGAGCAACAAACGTGATACTACCGCCACTTTTCCGTTACCTTCGGCATTTTCAACAGTCAGAGACGTGATAAGTGTCGTCTCGATGTCCGATGCTGTCATTGTAAGTGTATTTCCCTGAATTTCCAGTAAAAAATTATCGAGTATTGGTAGAGAGTTTTTGCTGTTAATTACACGACTTATAGCTTGTAAGTGGCTTAATAACAAAGTGCTTGATACGACGAATTTCATAATATGGCAATTTGATTTATTGAATTTTTATTTTTGAGGAACAAATGTAGTTATTTTTTTGAATATTTGCTTTATCGCGTAAGATTTTTTTCTATTTCGATGCTTACAGCTTTTACTTTTCCCCCAAGTGGTGGATTAAGTTTTGATAATTTTAATTTTAAAGCAAAAATGCGATTAAAAGATTCAGAAATTCTGTCGATAATACGTCTGCCGGCATGTTCAATTAATTCGGATGGCGTTTCCATTTCTTTTTTAATGATGTCGTAAACCAATTGATAGTTTAGTGTGTCTGCGAGTTGGTCTGTTTCTTCAGCCAGGGTAGTGTCCAGTTGCATCTCAAGAGTTATCACAAAGGTATTTCCCAACTTTTTTTCGTGTTCCAAACAACCATGATAGGCGTGGAATTCCATATCTTCGAGTATAATTTTTGCCATATTTATGTCTTATTTTATGTTGCTTTCAAAATCTCCATCGTGCAGATACGTGCGGATGGTTTCTCCTTTTTTTAGTCCTTTTACGGAGGTTATTCGTTTGCCGTTGAGTGTGGTGATGCTGTAGCCATGTTTCAGCAGGTATGCCGGTGAATGTGTTTCCACCGTTCGGGCAATGAGCAAAAGCCTGTTTTTTTCGGCAGAAAGCAATAGCCGAACGTTGTTTTTCAATCGGTTTAATTGTTTTTCTACAGTCAGCCATTTAGATGCTGAACTACTTTGTAAACTTTGTTTTAATCTCCACTGTATGTTTGTTAGTAGTTGATTTTCCGAATTTATTTTATGTTTTACCAAATTTATGAGCTCAGCATACTTTGACGTCAATACATTTTCTGTCGAAATCAGGCGTTGAATTAAAAATTCGGCAACAGCAGTGGGTGTTTTTAGCGAACTGTGTGCCACCATGTCCAAAATTGTATTGTCGCGCTGATGACCAATGCCTGTAATGACAGGAAGCGGAAATTGCGCACAGTTTAGTGCCAGTTCGTAACTGTCGAAACATGCTAAGTCGGTTGTGGCACCTCCACCGCGAATTATTATTACGGCGTCGAACAGGTCTGCAAATGCAAAAACTTTGTCGAGAGCAGCAATAATCGATGTTTCAGCATTTTCGCCCTGCATAATGGCCGCAAAAAGCCGGGTGTGAAATGCAAAATGTCTGGGATTGTTTTGCAGTTGATTCATAAAATCGCCATAACCTGCAGCTGTGGGGGATGAAATAATTGCCAAACGCTGAGGAAGACTCGTCAGAAGAAGTTGCTTGTTCATGTCGGCAATGCCATCAGCTTCGAGCTGACGTATAATTTTCAGACGGCGAGCGGCAAGTTCACCAATTGTAAAAGTAGGATCTATGTCTTTGATATTGAGACTAAAACCATATAATCCGCTAAAATCAACTGTTACTGCAACCAAAACTTTCAGACCGGCCCGAAATGTTTCACCGGTACTACTTTCGAAATACGGTTTAAGCATTCGATAGGTCGACGACCATATAATTGCTTTTGTTTTTGTGAGCAGATTGTCAGTTTGTTCATCTTTTTCAACAAATTCGAGATAGCAATGTCCGTTCTGGTTTTCGCGCAACTCGCTTATTTCGGCACGTATCCATACCGGTGTGTCGAAATTGTTGCGTATTGTTTCCTGAATGCGGTCGGTAAGTTCGGATAATGATATCGAATTCATTTCAGTTTTTGTGAAATATGTTTACAAAGTTACGGCTTTTAATCCGGATTAAAAACAAGTGTCAATGGTTGGTTTTGAAAAATTATGACTTGTGGTGTCGGTTTTTACCGAAAAAAATACTTATTTTGCAATAAATTACGCGTGTAAATCAATCAGCTTCCTCTAAACCATATCCTCAGCGGATATTTGATGAAACTAAATTTTGAGCAATGAAAAAACCCAACAAACTAAAAATAATTAACGATCCTGTTTTTGGATTTATTAATATCCCCAGCGAATTTTTATACGATCTAATTCAGCATCCTTATTTTCAAAGGCTTCACAGAATCAAACAGTTAGGTCTTTCTTCGTTTGTGTATCCGGGTGCGCAGCATACCCGCATGCAACATTCGCTCGGTGCAATGCATCTTATGGGCGAAGCTATTGCACAGCTCAGACAGCAGGGACACGAGATTTCGCATGCCGAAGCTGAGGCTGTAAGGGCTTGTATTCTTTTGCATGATATCGGACACGGACCGTTTTCGCACGCGTTGGAGCATAGTTTGGTTCCCGATGTAAGTCACGAAGAAATTTCGTTGCTGCTTATGCAAAAGCTGAATAAAGAATTCGAAGGAAAGCTTGATCTTGCAATTGAGATATTTACGCGCAGGTATTCGAAAAAATTTCTACATCAACTTGTTTCCGGACAACTGGATATGGACAGGCTCGATTACCTGAGTCGCGATAGTTTTTTCTCAGGCGTTAGCGAAGGAATAATCGGGGCTGCACGAATAATTAAAATGCTCAACTTGTACAATGAAGAGTTGGTAGTTGATATCAAAGGTATTTATTCGATCGAAAAATTTCTGGTGGCAAGACGCCTCATGTACTGGCAGGTTTATCTGCACAAAACCTCGGTAGCGGCCGAGCGTATGTTGGTCAATATTCTGAAAAGGGCGAAAGAACTGGCACATGCCGGTGTCGATTTGTTTGCTTCGCCGGCTTTGCACTATTTTTTATACAATACTATTGACAAAAAAGCGTTTTTAAACTCAGATGATGCCTTGCAGCATTTTGTAATGCTCGACGATGCTGATTTGGTTTGTGCTATAAAAGTCTGGGGAAATCATTCAGACAAGGTTCTTTCTGTTTTGTGTTCCGATTTTACCAATCGACGCTTATTTAAAGTGGAAATAAATCCGGAACCTGTGCAGAGTGAGATTTCGAAACAGTTTCAAAAGCAATATGCGGAACATTTCGGGATTACCGAACACGAAGCAAATTACTTTATGGGCGACGAAATGGTTACAACCGATACTTATTCGCCCGAAGATGACAATATTAATATACTGCTTAAAAACGGAACTGTAAAAGATATAGCAGATG
>JAYRXP010000265.1:0-5673 GCA_041917395.1 Paludibacter sp. | reverse complement strand
TTTTTCTGAAATTCAAGGGCTTTTTTGTAGAAACTGATGGGCCGCAACAATGCTTCACCACCATGCCAGGTAAACAGAATTTCGTTTTGAGTTTGTGAGTTTATGTATTCTTCAGTAAATCGCTCGAGAAGTATTTCGCTCATCATCTGGCTTTTAGCCGAGGGATATAAATGTTCCTTTTCGAGATAATAACAGTACGTGCAATTCAGATTGCAAGCCGAACCTACGGGTTTCAGCATTACGTACATGGGTTTTGCAAAAGGAGCAAAAGTTGTATTCATTGTATTGATTTGTATTTCAGCCCAATATCCACCGATGTGGAATCGGAAAGTGAAGTGTAAATTTATTATTTTATCAAACCACAAATGTAGCTAAAAACTACAGACTGATGATTTTGTTTTAGGTTTAACAACTATCTTTTGAATCTCTTTAGCTATCGGGTTGTAAAAAGTTTATGGAAGTTTCTGATGAGTTTTTCCTTCACTTCCTCCATGTCCGTTTTTTTTCCGGTTTCTTTTTCGAGCGAAGTAACGCCTTTGTCGGTAAATCCGCATGGGTTGATATGTCCGAAGTAGCTCAAATCGGTATTTACGTTGAGTGCAAACCCGTGCATGGTAACAAAGCGGGAACTTCGTACGCCAATGGCGCATATTTTCCGGCAGCCGGGTTTTCCGGTGTCGAGCCACACTCCGGTTGCCCCCTCAAGCCGTTCGGATGCTATGTTGTATTCCCGCAGCGTTTCTATGATTACTTCTTCAATCAGATGTATGTATTGTTTCAGCCCGATATCAAAATTCGCCAAATCGAAAATAGGATAACCTACAATCTGCCCCGGCCCGTGATAAGTGATATCTCCACCGCGGTTTGTTTTTACAAACTGAGCGTCGGCAGCCTGTAGCTGTATGTAATTCAGCAGCAGGTTGTGTTCGTCGCCACTTTTACCAAGTGTATAAACGTGTGGATGCTCGCAGAGAACAAGTGTGTTTTCTGTTTTTTTATTTTCGAGTTTTAATTGAATCGTTTCGTTGAAAATGACTTCCTGCTTGTTCCAGGCTTCGTTGTAGTCTATTAGTCCCCAGTCGGTTATGTGTATCATAAGTTGATGTGTTGATGTGATAATGTGTTGATGTGATAATGTGATGATTTGAGAATTTAATGAATTAAATGACGTTTTTAAGGAAATTCAACCCGGTGAATTTTACCCATTAAACTTTTAATTTTTGCCTGCCGTCGAAGCATGTATCCCGAAGGATTTCCGATATTGAATTTCCGGGGATTGGGCAAACTGGCAGCAATAAGTGCTGCCTGCGATTTAGTCAGTTTCGAAGCACTTTTTCCAAAGAACTTTTGCGAGGCAGCTTCTACGCCGTAAACACCGTTGCCCGTTTCGATTACATTCAGATACACCTCCATAATGCGCTCTTTCGACCAGAAAACTTCAATAAGTACGGTGAAATATGCTTCCAGTCCTTTGCGCAGGTAGGAGCGCTGTGGCCACAGAAAAACGTTTTTTGCCGTTTGCTGCGAAATGGTACTTCCACCGCGTATGCGTTTTCCTTTTTTGTTGTGTTTCAGTGCTTTGCCAATATCGTTGAACGAAAATCCGTAATGTTTCAGAAATAAATTATCCTCCGAAGCAACTACAGCCTGCACCATGTTGGGCGATATGTCGTCGATACTGACCCATACTTTTTCGTTTACCGGCATTTTTCCATCTATCACAGCTTCCACGCTTCGTATAAACATAAGCGGAGTGAGGTAAACAGGAATAAAACGGGCCAAAACCACCCACGAAATACTTGATACAAAAAATACGATTATAATGCTTCGGATAAACCTCCGTAAACGCGACATAAAACCGGATTTTGATTTATTCTTTATCATTGAAATAGAAATTGAGAAAATAAGAAATTAGTTTTCAGTATGATTTATTAAATCCTTAATCGCGCTTTCGCAATCGGGATATTTGAATTCAAATCCGTTTTTTAGTACTACTTCCGGATAATAATTCACCGGATCGAGCAGTAAATCAGCTTCCGTATCGATAAAACGTGCCCCGAGTTTAATGGCAAATCCGGGTGCGGGTAGTCCCACTTTTATACCCGTTACCTCACGCATTTTTTTCATAAACTGACTGTTCGGCAATGGAGTGGGAGAGGTAGTGTTTATCGCTCCTTCTATATTTTTATGATCGATACAAAACTCAATTATCCTGAAATAATCTTCGATATGAATCCAGCTGAAATATTGTTTTCCACTGCCCGCCCTGCCTCCCAGACCATACTTTGTAAGCATTTGCAGGGGTTTGAAAGCCCCACCATTTTTACCCAAAACTACCGATGTGCGCAATGCCACCTGTCTTACTCCGGGAATTTTATATCCAAAAAACGTTTGCTCCCAGTCCAAAACAACCTTTGCCAGAAAATTGTTGCCCGGTTCGTAGTTGCTTTCGGTGTGACACTTTTCATTCGACGATTTATAAATGGCAGATGCACTGGCATTTATCCATAATTGCGGTTTGTTTTTACATTTCTGTAACGCATCGCCCAGCATTCGGGTGGTGTCGATTCGTGAGTTGTAAATCAGATTTTTATTTTCACCGGTATGCCTGCAATTAATCGTTTTACCGGCCAGATTTATCAAAACGTCGGTTTGTTCCAATGCCTTTACTAACTCTGCAACAGTCCACTGAACATGGTTGTGCCCACGCGAAACGATATTAACCTCAAAGCCACTCTGCCTGAAGCGCGATGATAAATAGGAACCTATAAATCCGGTTCCGCCTGCTATTAGAATTTTCATTTTTTTTTTAGAATAAAGAACAAAGAATAAAGAGCAAAGAGTAAAGAACAAAGATAAATAAAAAAACTCTGCTGTAAAATGTTCAGCAGAGTTTTAAATATTTGGTTCATAAGAGCTGTTATTTATTCGTAAGCTCCCATTTTAAGCATGTTTATTTCGCGTTCGTTCAGGAAGCGGTATTTGCCACGTGGTAAACTCTTTTTGGTTAAACCGGCAAAGTAAACACGATCCAAACGAATTACCTTATAACCCAGCTTTTCGAAAATACGACGTACCACACGGTTTTGTCCTGAGTGAATTTCGATACCTACCTGTTTCATGTCGTTATCTTTCACAAACTCAAGCGAGTCGGCGGCAATTTTACCATCGTCGAGCATTACCCCTCCCAGAATAGCTTCAAAATCAGGTGCTTCGAGCGGTTTGTCGAGTGCCACGTGATAGATTTTTTTCTTTTCGTATTTGGGGTGTGTGAGTTTCGAAGCCAGATCGCCATCGTTTGTCAGCAGAATAACGCCCGTAGTGTTGCGGTCGAGACGACCAACCGGGTAAATACGTTCGCTGCAGGCATTTTTCACAAGGTCGAGCACGGTCATTCTGTCGTGCGTATCTTCCGAAGTTGTAACACAGTCTTTTGGTTTGTTCAAAAGCAGGTACACTTTGCGTTCCGAACGAACGGGCTGGTTGTGGAACAGAATTTTGTCGCTGTGCATTACTTTTGTTCCCAGTTCGCTTACAATTTCGCCGTTAACCGAAATTACACCGGCCTGTATGTACTCGTCAGCTTCGCGACGTGAGCAGATTCCTGCATTTGCCAAAAACTTATTCAAACGAACAGGTTTTGTCAAATCAACATAATTCTTGCGGAATTCGGTTTGTTTCTTGGCGCTGTATTTAGCATTGGGGTCGTAATTGCCTGAGCGCTTACGAAGAGGTTTCCGGAAAGTTGTACCTTCATTCTGATTGTCGAAACGGTATTCAACAAACTCGGTTAACTGACTTTCGCCCGGATTTTTTATTGTAAATTTACGTTCGCTGTTTGGATTTTCTGAATTTGTACGCGGACGGAAACGTGGTCTTCCACTATCGTTGCCACGGTTTTCATAAGGTTTGCGTTCGCCATACTGAGGCCGTTCACCACGATTTTCATAGGGTTTACGTTCGCCATATTGTGGCCTCTCTCCGCGGTTTTCATAAGGTTTACGTTCGCCGTATGGAGGTCTTTCTCCACGATTTTCGTAGGGCTTGCGTTCACCATAGCTGTTTCCACCACGGTTTTCGTACGGTTTTCGTTCACCGTAGCTGTTGCCTCCACCCCGAAGTTCAATTTTTCGTTTTCCGTTACCCGATTCATTTTCGGTATTCCGGTTTTCATAAGGTCTTCTGTTGTCGTCGCGATTTCCATAATCGCTGCGGTTGTAGTTGCGATTATCGCTTTCTCCTGAAAATTTGGCAGCTCCACGTGTGCCTTTTAGAATTGATTTAACGTCACGTTTTTCAAACGGTTTACCATCACGGCCGGCAGGTTTTCCCTGCCATTTTTCATTACTGTTCATTATTAATATTTATGATTAAATAAATTGAGGTGCAAATTTCGGAAAAAAACCCGAATAAGCAATGCTTTTTCGTTTGTTTTCATCCTAAATAACATTAATTGAATGAATAATGTTGGATTGAACTGTCGAAAAACAGAATAATTGGCAGAAAGCAATGGCCGAAACTGAAAAAACAAAATTTCAGAAGGAGAATTGAGTTTTCAGGTGATTAATAATCAGGGTGTTAAAAACAGTATTTTCAGGGGTATTTATAAAATGCTATTTTTTGTGCTGTAAAAATTTGTCATATTCTCCAAAATAACTATCTTTGCACCGCTTTTGGCGAAAATGGCGGGATAGCTCAGTTGGTTAGAGCGTCGGATTCATAACCCGGAGGTCACGAGTTCAACTCTCGTTCCCGCTACTGTCGAGGACTTTTCACTTTTTTTAGTGGAAAGTCCTTTTTTTATTCAAAAAAACACCATCAATTGAGACAAATCACTCAACTGATGGTGTTCGGATTGACTAAACCACACAGTCTGTTTTACACCAGCTGAACGTATGCCGATTTGGATACCTTGCTGCCATCGGCACGTCAGCGCTCTCTGTCTTTTACGGTATAGCTAAGTTATATCGATCATCTAAGTTAATTACAGTCTAATCACAGTATAATTACAGACTAATCACAGTATAATCACAGTATTTATAAAGGAGTGTGAAAAGTATGTATTATGTATGTATTTGATTTATGTTTGCGCTTTATTTAAGATAGAAGATCATTACAGGATTGATATAGCTTAGACTGGCTATCCTGATTTACACATTATTGGCTATCGGGAAGCGATAAAGTGGGCTTTACGGGCGAGCCGCAGGAAGTGAAATATGCCGGCAGTGCGCGGGTGCTGCGGGTAGGGTAGAGGCGGTTGTACGCCTGACAACCGTTATTCTGTTAAAACATTCTTCTTTTGAAAATACTCGGATGGTGATACGCCTGTAACCTGTTGAAAATTGCGCAGAGCCGTGGAGCGCGAACGAAAACCTACATAAAAAAATGCTTCCTGAAAATTTTCCGACTGACCGGATTCAATCTGTTGTAAGAAGTCGTCGATGCGCAGCTTTTTAATGTAATTCGTATAGTTTTCGTAGCCATTGTCCTGCAATACCTGCGCGAGCGTTGTGCGGTTGGTGTAAAGCTCCGAAGCCAGGGTATTAAGAGATAAATCCGGATCGCGCCACGCGTTATTATCTTTCATATAAGTTTCCAGACGTTTTATAAGGGCTGCATTTCGTTGTTCAATTACGCTTTTTGCGTTTGAGGTTGACGTATTGGCAACGGCTG
>JAYRXP010000264.1:0-11081 GCA_041917395.1 Paludibacter sp. | reverse complement strand
TTTTCTGATATTCAATTACTATTTTTCTTGAATCATCAGGCGAAGCATCATTAACGCATATTACTTCATATTCGTCTTCCGATATATCCTGGTTATAAACGCTATCCAGACATTGCGCAATGTATTGCTCAACATTATAGAATGGTATTATTAAAGATATTTTAAAGAATTTATTTGTCATTTTTTCTCAAATAAATTTCCAGTCACAAACAGGAATAATCAAACCTTCAGAAGATATTACTTTTTCTAAATATAAGTCATCCATCCCTTCAACTTCTAAACTTAAACACTTATTTCCTTGGTAAACTGTATCTGATTCACTAAATTGTACTCCATCGCTAAACCAAATTGAAACAGGATATGAGCCATTGGTTAATAATGGAGATGAAATTCTTACTTCAACTTGTCCTTTACTTTTAGGGACTCCAAAGTCTTTAATTCCAACTTTGAGTGGGTTTGTGCCAAATATAGGGTTGTCAAAATTATCGTATATCACAAAACCTAAATTAGGCTCTTTAATAATTCTATCTCCGTCATAGGCTAGTTTTAACAAAATTTCTCTGCCAACGCTTTTTATTTCGATTGATTTTACCTGACTATTTTTTGGATAGTGAATATTCTTGTCTGATTGTCCACTTATATAATTTGTTATTGCATTATCAATTTTTCCATCAAATACAATTCCGCCTTTTTCCATCACAATTCCGCGTGAACATAAATTACGAACAGCCCCCATATTATGACTCACAAACAATACCGTCCTACCTTCACCTTTGCTTACGTCCTGCATTTTGCCAATGGCTTTTTTTTGGAATTCGGCATCACCTACGGCAAGTACTTCGTCAACCACAAGTATTTCGGGGTCGAGGTGGGCAGCTATGGCAAAGCCAAGTCGTACTGTCATGCCACTACTGTAGCGTTTGGCAGGTGTGTCTATGTAGCGCTCTACGCCTGAGAAGTCTACAATTTCGTCCAGCTTTCGGGTAATTTCGGCTTTGGTCATACCCATAATGGCTCCGTTCATATAAATATTCTCGCGTCCCGTCATTTCCGGGTGGAAGCCGGTTCCGACTTCTAAAAGCGACGCAATTCGTCCTTTGGCGCGTATAATACCGGTGCTGGGTGCTGTTACTTTCGAGAGAATTTTTAATAAGGTAGATTTTCCGGCACCGTTTTTCCCGATTATTCCTAAAACATCGCCCTGCTCTACCTTAAAGTTAATATCTTTGAGTGCCCACACATAATCACTTTGTCCTTTTGTGGCACGGTCGTTTACTTAACCAATTTTCAGATATGGGTCGTCTTTGCCGCGTATGTTCATTTGAAACCAGCGGTTGAGATCGTGGCTGAGAGTTTGTGTTGATACAAGTCCGAGGCGGTATTGCTTACTTATGTTTTCGAATTCAATAGCTGTCATGGTTGATTTTTTAGTAACACTTCTTCAATATTAAAGCGTGGTCTGTCTTTTACTTCGGTATAAATTTTTCCGATATATTCGCCGATTATTCCAAGCGAGATGATCACGATGGAGCCAATCAGCCATAACGAAAGAATTAACGAAGACCATCCGGAAACGACGTTATGGTGAAAATATTGATATAAAATATAGATCCCCATTAGTATGGTTAAGAACAAAAACGCAAATCCTACCACAAAAATAATACGCAATGGTTTAACCGAAAATGATGTTACTCCATCGATGGCAAAATTCAGCATTTTACTGAAAGGATATTTTGTTTCGCCGGCGAAGCGTTCTTTGCGTTCGTAGAAAACTTTTTCGGACTTAAAGCCAATTAATGGCACGATTCCGCGAAGAAATAAATTCTTCTCGCGATACAATAGTAGTTGTTCTACCGCTCTTTTGCTCATTAATCTGTAATCGGCATGATTATAGACTGTTTGTGCGCCCAAAAAGGACATTAATCTGTAGAACAGCAAAGCAGAGTATTTTTTAAATTTTGTGTCTTTTTTTCTATCCGAACGAACGCCATATACAATATCGCTACCGTTGTGATATGCAGTAATCATTTTTTTTATGGCTGATACATCGTCCTGTAAATCAGCATCGATGGTTATCATTGCATTGCATAATGATTTGGAAGTAAAGAGTCCGGCCATAAGAGCGTTTTGATGTCCCACATTGTGCGCCAGATTAATTCCGCAAATCATAGGATTTTCGCCATGCAGTAACGAAATTTTTTTCCAGGTTTTATCTTTGCTTCCATCGTTAACAAACATAACAAAACTATCAGATGAAACCATATTTTCCTCAATTAGTTCATTCAGGATACTGGTTAGCTGATTAGCTGTTTCATCGATAACTTCCTGCTCATTATAACAGGGCACAACGATTGATACTATTGTGTTATTGTTTGTTGTCATCCCGAAAAAATTATACGGTATCCATAAAACTGCGTTGAACTTTATTAAATACCACTATTCCAATTGCCATAAGCAAAATCATAAAGCCAAAACTGTATCCTAACATGCCCCAACTAAAAGTTCCCACTCCCATTGTTCCATATTTAAATGCTTCGATAATGGCTGTAACCGGATTCAGCGCCATAATCCACTGTTTGTTGGGTGACATGGTGCTCAGTGGGTAAATGACCGGAGTGGCATACATCCACAGCGAAACGATAAATGAGAAAAGTATCGTTAAATCGCGATACTTGGTTGTCATGGAAGAAATGATAATTCCAAATCCTAACGAAAGTCCGGCAAGCATAATAACCAACAATGGCAATAGTAAAATGTAAATGTTAGGAGCAACTTTTACACCCATAAAAAGGTAATATACATATACCGCAATAAACAGTAAAAACTGAATTCCCATTCGTACCAGATTGGATGCAACAGTTGATAAAGGCACAATTAGCCTTGGAAAATAGACTTTACCAAAAATAGCCTGGTTTGTTGTAAATGTTGTTGATGTTTTATTCAGACAATCGGAAAAGTACTGCCAGCAAACGATGCCCGCTAAATAAAACATGGGCTGTGGCAGCGAATCTGTGCTTATGCCGGCTATTCCACCAAAAACAACCATATACATAATGGTGGTTAATGCGGGTTGAATAAAAAACCAGGTTGGACCCAGAATAGTTTGCTTGTATTGCGTGATGATATCACGTTTCACAAACATCGAAAATAAATCGCGGTAACGCCAGATTTCTTTAAAATCGACTTCGAAAAGTTTATTCCTTGGTTTTATTTCTGTTGTAAATTCCATTTTCAATTTATCAGTATATTTTTTGAACCACAAATGACACAAATTTTCACAAATAAACGTATTAAATATTCGTGTTCATTTGTGTTGTTTGTGGTTCTAATTGTCTTATGTGTTCAAATAACGTTTGTAAGTTAATTTTTGTGATCCAAAGTTGATTAACAATCCCAATTGTATATTTGTTGCTTTTAAATAGTTAAGAAGTTGAGCTTCATGCTCTGGTAAAATTTGTGATACCGCTTTTATCTCAACAATAATATCTTCATAACAAAAAAAGTCGGCAAAGAATTTTTTATCTAAAGTTTTTAATTTATAATATATCTCTATTGGTGATTGAGCCTTGTATGGAATTTCTCTCTCATTCATTTCAATTTCTAATGCTTCCTGATAAACTGATTCCAAAAAACCATTTCCAAGTTGATTGTGAACTTCCATTGCTGCACCAATAATCTGGTATGTCTCAAATTTATACAAAAATTCTTCACTCATCTCATGTAATAAAGGAATTAAGATTTAAACCACAAATGACACAAATTTCCACAAAAACAGACTATATATTTATTCGTGTTTGTTTGTGCAATTTGTGGTTTTAATAATATTAAACGTTGAGTGAGGCCCGAACTGCTTCCACTTTTGCGTTGGCTGCTGCATCTGCTGCATCGTACTCTTCGCGCGATTTCATTTCGCCACGTACTTCGATGTAGAACTTAATTTTTGGTTCGGTGCCCGAAGGACGAACGGAAATTTTGGTGCCATCGGCTGTGAAATATTGCAGAACATTTGAAGTGGCAGGCATGTCAAGCGCTGTTTCCTGTCCGGTCACAACATCTTTCATTTTCAGCGTTTTGTAATCTTTTATCAGCACAACAGGCGATCCTGCAATTTCTTTTGGCGGATTTGTGCGGAAGTCGCTCATAATCTGTGCAATTTCCTCAGCTCCCGATTTGCCTTTACGAACTACCGAAATTCCTTTTTCTTTGCCATAACCATATTCAAGGTAAATATCCTGTAAAAGTTCATACATGGTTTTGCCATTATCTTTAGCCCAGGCGGCAATTTCGGCCATCAGCGTACAACTCGATACAGCATCTTTGTCGCGAACAAAAGTCTCTGGCAGGAAGCCATAGCTTTCTTCACCACCGCCAATATATTCTTTTACGCCTTCGTTCTCACGCATTACGGCAGCAATCCATTTAAATCCGGTAAAGCAATCGAAACACTCAATGCCATTTTTAGTTGCAATTTCCTTGATAATTTCGGTTGTAACGATAGTTTTAACTACGTATTCATTGCCTTTTACCTTGCCAAGCTCTTTCCAGCGACGAATCAGGTAATAAACAAAGATAAGTGCTGTTTGATTTCCGTTTACTAAAATCCATTCGCCTTTGTCGTTTTTCACAGCAATACCCAAACGGTCAGCGTCAGGATCCGAAGCCATTACAATGTCAGCATCTGTTTCGATGGCTTTTTTTACAGCCATATCTAATGCCGCCGGTTCTTCGGGGTTCGGCGATACTACTGTGGGGAAGTTTCCGCTAACCACATTTTGCTCAGGCACAGGAATAATATTGGTAAATCCATAAGCGCGCAATGCACGTGGAATCAACGTTACTCCGGTTCCGTGAATAGGAGTGTACACTATTTTTAAATCGTTGTTGCGCTGGATGGCTTCGGGCGAAAGTGATATTGATTTCACTGCTTCCAGATAAGGTGTGTCAATTTCTTCGCCCACTATCTGAATTAAATCAGGATTTCCTGCAAACTTAATATCGTCTACATTGGTGATTTTCATTACCTCGGTAATTACATTTTCATCGTGAGGAGCTATCATTTGAGCTCCATCGTTCCAGTAGGCTTTGTAACCGTTGTATTCTTTCGGGTTGTGTGATGCTGTGAGAATAATACCGCTCTGGCAGCCCAGGTGGCGGATAGCAAACGATGCTTCGGGTGTTGGGCGCAAATCTTCGAAAAGATACACTTTAATGCCGTTAGCTGAGAAAATGTTGGCCGAAACTTCAGCAAAAAGGCGACTGTTGTTGCGGCAATCGTGTCCGATTACAACACTAATTTGAGGTATATCTGCGAACTGAGATTTCAGATAATTGCTTAAACCCTGAGTTGCTGCACCAACGGTGTATATGTTCATACGATTGGTACCTGCGCCCATTATTCCGCGAAGTCCACCTGTTCCGAATTCGAGATCCCGGTAAAACGATTCGATTAATTCGGTCTTGTCTTCTGCATTCAGCATGCGGCGGATTTCCGCTTTGGTTTCCTCATTGTAGTTGCCGTTGAGCCAGATTTGAGCTTTGGCTATCACTTCATTTAATAATGTTGTATCCATCTTTTGAAAATATAATTAATTTGACTGTTTTGTATATTTATAAATCAAAAGGCTAAGATACATCAAATTTCGGAGAAAATTAAACTCCTGATGTGTAAAAATAATGCTTTGGAATGTATGTTGTTGATATTTAGTTTTTTATAAAATTTGTTTTTTGTGTGTTAGTGTAGCAAAATTTTTTGTGTATAAGTCTTTTTGTTGTCCGTTATTTTTAAAATATACATTCCCTGATTCAGATAGTGTTCCTTCAGTTGAACTTCGAACGTAGCTTCGTTAATATGGTTACTGGTTACCAACTGTCCGGTCGAATTGAAGATTTCCAATTCACATTGCGCTGCATTTTCAATAAGCAGCAGATTATTAATCTGTGTTACGGAAGGTCGGTTGTTTTTTTCTGCAGCTACTAAGCTTGTCATTCCCAATGCTAATCCCACAACAACTGGGTCGTGGTCGGAACAGCGGTACATGTCCGGCTGATAATTTGTTTCTGCATATCCGAACATGCCCGGCTCATCGGCATTGATATGAAAAACCTGCATTCCGGAAACTTGAGGCAACATTGTCGGGGATACTAATGCGTTGTCGAGGTATCCGGCTTCGCTATTATACATGTACGAATACGAAGAATCGGCATGGAAGGCACGGTGCAGGTCGGCATATCCGGCGTTTATGAGTGTTTTAACGGGATCTTCTCTGCCGTAAGCATTCAGGTCGCCCATAATGAGTACATCGTTATCTCCATAATAATTTTTCCATGTTGTCGAATTGCTGATAGTGGAGTTTGCCTCGTTGACCCGCGTATAATTATAGCAACTTTGTCCGTCGCCGCTGTCGGCATCGCCTCCTGAGGCAGAACTGCATCCACTTTTGGCTTTGAAATGATTCAGACTGAATATAAAGCGCTGATTATTGCTTTTAAGTGTAAATGCCTGTGCTTTTTTGCGGTTTGTAGGTCCCACCGAATTGTTATTCTGTAGATTAAGGTAAGGAGTCACTTTGTCGGTACGGTAAATATAACCCACTTTTGTATAGGTGCCGTTTATGGTTCCGCCATCGTTTATATATGCAAATCTGCCGGCAACGGTTGCTGTGTTCAGTGCACTTACAAGTTTGATTAAAGCATCCTGTCCCTGTTCAATTTCAATCAGGCCATAAATATCAGCGTCGATTGCGAGCAATGCAGCCATAATTTTAGTGTGCTGGCGGGCAGCTTCAATGGTGTTGTTTGCTCCATAGCCCTGACCGTAATTTGTTGTCAGATAATATTCTACGTTGAAGGCACAAACTTTTAAATTATAGTTCCCCAGATTCGAAACGGTGGCGGGACGTGGATTTCCGAAAAACTGCGGAGTCTGGTATGGATAAACCACCATACTTCCCGAAACATCGTCCACAATGCCTTTCAGATTTTTGATACGTTCACCTGTGCGGCGGGTGCTGCTGGCATCGGCAAAGAGCAGGGTTGCAGGATAAGTGCTCGTGAGTCCATCGTCGAGCAAAAACGTCGAACCGGCATTTTGCGAAGCCAGATTTATACATTCGGCTGTGGCTGGATAAAACTGATTCGTCGGGTTGTACTTGCGAAACGGACTGAGTGATAGCTGTCCGTATTGCTGTAAGCCTGAATTATTTGTAACATAAAGTGTTTGATTAAACTCAACCAACATTCCTTCGTACTGCTCTTTGGTGAAGGATGAGCCGTTATACTGCACCTTGGCAGGTGTAATGGTTACGTTCGAACTGATAAGCGTTTTTGCACTGACATTTGATAACTGAGTGCGTCCGTTGTATTCGCTTACAGTGGCTGTAACCTGAACTTTGTCTCCAACAGTTACATTGTCGGTAGTGCTGTAAACAAAAATTCCGTCCGAAGTGGCCGTATTTCCATCTTCGGTTTCGTCCTGTAAGAAATATCCGTTTATCTTGCCGGTGCCAATAAATTTTGCGGTAACAACGCCCGTGGTTTTAACTGTTTGACCGCTGTAAGTGCTTGTTGTTCCTGTCCCCTGAATTTGTGGTATGGTGACAGTTGTTTGCGAAAACAGAAATAAAGGTAATGTTGTTAATATCAATAAAATATGCCTCATATCGTAATATTTTTATAAAAAGAAGGGCTGCAAAGATAATCAAAATACTTTCGTTGTGAATAAATATACAGAAATAAATAAGGGCTTGCCTGGTGGACGAAAAACATTTTAGCCGGATTGTTGTTCCATCTATCGTTTTACAAACTCTATTAATTTTAGTACCTTTGCAAAGGTTTTCAGAAACTGTCAAATGATTGATAACACTATATTTCACAATAAAAAAGTAGCATTCCACACGCTGGGCTGTAAGTTGAATTTTGCCGAAACTTCTGCTATTGGCAAAAAAATGTCGGACGAAGGATTTGTAAAAGTTCGTGCCGGCGAACAGGCCGATGTGTGTGTGATAAATACCTGTTCGGTAACCGATACTGCCGATCGCAAATGCCGTCAGGCAATAAGTAAACTTAACCGTCAGCATCCCAACGCAATTATGGTGGTAACAGGCTGTTATGCACAGCTGAAACCGGAGGAAATTTCGAAAATTGAAGGTGTCGATTTGGTACTTGGAGCTAACGAAAAGTTTAGTATTTTAGAGTATATTCGCAATATTGAAACTAACAAGCCTGCCGAAGTTCACACAACAAAAATTAATAAAATCAGACAGTTCGAGCCATCCTGCTCGCGCGACGATCGTACACGCTATTTTCTTAAGGTTCAGGATGGTTGTGATTATTACTGTACCTATTGCACCATTCCTCTTGCGCGTGGGCGCAGCCGCAGTGCGAACATTGCACAAACCATCGAAAAAGCCATGGAGGCAATTGATGCCGGAGCTAAGGAAATCGTTCTTACAGGTGTTAATATCGGCGATTTTGGCAAAGGAACTGATGAAACTTTTTTTGATTTGGTAAAAGCATTTGATGCTATCGACAGGGACGTTCGTTTTCGTATTTCGTCGATTGAACCCAATTTACTTACCGACGAAATTATTGATTATGTGGTAAATAGTAAGCATATTATGCCTCATTTTCATATTCCGCTTCAATCAGGAACCAATGAGGTGCTTCAGTTGATGAAACGGAAGTATAATCGCGAGCTTTTTGCTCATAAGGTGCAGAAGATTAAATCTTTGATGCCTCATGCATTTATTGGTGTGGATGTTATTGTAGGAGTGAGGGGCGAAACTCCGGAATTATTCGAAGAGTCCTGTCGCTTTATTGATTCGCTCGATATTTCGCAATTGCACGTGTTTACCTATTCCGAGCGTGCCGGAACAAAAATGCTTGATATAGAACAAAATACTCCTGTTGCCGAGCGTAAAAGACGCAGTGATATTTTGCATTTATTGTCCGACAAAAAAACGACTGTTTTTTACGAAAGTCAGATCGGGAAATCGTATCCTGTGCTCTGGGAAAGCCGTCATAACGGCGAGAGCATGGTTGGGTTTACGGCTAATTACGTAAAGGTTGAACGGCCCTATGATAAAAACCGCGTAAACACGGTGGAAATGGTTACGCTTGGTGGCTGGAATGAGGAAAAATCAGCCTTGACTATTTAATGCGTTTTATTTTTAAAATACGTACATCTTCAACCGGCCTGTCGTACATTCCCGTTTTTACCATCGATATTTTCTCTGCAATTTCGATTCCTTCAATCACTTCGCCAAAGACGGTGTAAGAACCGTCTAAGTGTGGTGTGCCGCCAATGGTTTTGTAATCAGCACGTTGTTGTTCGGTATATTTAATGCCTTTTTTTTGTTCGAGTGCATTCAAATCTACATCGGTAAAAACTTTTCCTTTAACAATATAAAACTGGCAACCCGAAGATGTTTTTTGGGGATTCACATTGTCGCCCTGACGTGCGGCTGCCAGCGCTCCTTTTTTGTGATAATATTGGGGGAAAACAATTTCGGCCGGAATGGTATAGCCCACATCGCCAGAACCCAATACGACATCAGGACCGGCATTTTTCGATTCGGGGTCACCGGCCTGTATCATGAAATCTTTAATCACACGATGAAAAAGTACATTTTCGTATTGTTTGCTTTTTACAAGTTTTGCAAAATTATCGCGGTGTTGTGGCGTTCCGGCATAGAGTTTAACGACAATCGTACCCGCTGTGGTTTTAATTTTAAAAACAGGTTCTTTGCCGTTTTGCCTGGCGCATGATATTGTAAATAAAGCACATGCAAATATCAATAAGCTGAATTTTTTCATTTGAGATTGAAAATTTAGTGGTTTTTCCAAAAAATAAATTGCAAAAATAATGAATAAATTTCTATATTTGCACCTCAACAATAAATAGTAATATATGTACGAATCACTGCTGCAATTAGATCCGATCAGAATAAATTTCTCGGCTTCAGGGATGCATGTGATAAATGTGGTTTTATGTTTTGTGATGTTTGGAGTTGCACTCGGCATAAAAATGAATCATTTTACTGCACTTATTAAAACCCCGAAAACGGCTCTGGCCGGTCTCTTCTCACAATTATTTGCTCTTCCCTTCATTACATTCCTTCTTATCTTAATTTTCAACAGATTTCTTACTCCCACGGTGGCTATGGGTATGATTCTGGTTGCTTCGTGTCCGGGAGGAAATATCTCGAATTTTATGTCGTCGTATGCCAAAGCGAATACAGAACTGGCTGTGGGTCTTACTGCAACTTCCACGCTGATAGCCACTTTTACAACGCCGTTCAATTTCGCGTTTTGGGGCGGACTCTACAATGCGTATGTTAATAATCATGCCGGTCATTTGCAACAAACCTTGCATATTGATACACTTCAGATTTTTGAAACAGTATTTATTCTGTTGGGTATTCCGCTTGTGTTGGGTATTCTTTTTGCCCGCAGATATCCGGTTTTTACCGAAAAAATTAAAAAGCCTATTCAGAATCTGTCACTTATCTTTTTTTTGGTAATGGTGGTTCTGGCTTTTATGAATAATCTGGATTTGTTCCTGAAACACATACACTTTATTTTTATTATTGTGCTGGTTCATAATGCTTTTGGGTTGATAACCGGATATACTATTGCCAGTGTCTTGAAACTTGGTGATGCCAACCGGCGAACGCTGACTATCGAAACCGGAATACATAATTCAGGGCTGGGTCTGCTTTTGCTTTTCAATCCCAAAATTTTCCCGTGGAGTTTACAGATAGGTGGAATGGTGTTTGTGGTGGCCTGGTGGGGAATCTGGCATATTGTTACCGGCCTTGCGGTGGCGCATTACTGGCATAAACGTGAAGTTAAAGCAGACTGAAAATGTTGGAAAACGAATTAATTTTGCTAAGGGCAGTGGAGCCTGAGGATTTGGATTTGTTGTACCGCTGGGAGAACAATGTTGCTTTGTGGGATGTGGGGAATACCCGCCAGCCTTATTCCAGATTTGCTCTCAAACAATATATTTCGCAGGTTGATACCAATATCTACGAGTCCGGACAGTTGCGGTTTATGATTGTCGAAAAATCGGGAAGCCGGAC
>JAYRXP010000263.1:0-3066 GCA_041917395.1 Paludibacter sp. | reverse complement strand
TATATTCCTCAAAACAATCATGAAGCATAAATTCTCAGTTTCTTTTGCAGATAGTTATAAAAACTATGGATTACCCCTGATTTTTATTCAGGTAACAGAAGGTAATGGCTTGGGTTTTGAGTTTTTAATTGATACCACTACTAAGTACAATTGGATTGACCCTGAGTTTCTGGAATTCTTTGATATTGATTATGACACTGTAACTTTGGAAAGCTTGTCTAAATTACCTGATTTTAACCCATATCCATTTAAGGATTTAATTACAAAAGAAGGCTCACATAAAATTGTAGGCATGGATGGAGTAAGAAAAGAATTTGAAAAAGTCAGATTCAAGTTTAATTTTGAAGGCAAAAGTTATTCAGAGGTTTTCTCTGTTTCTAATACTTTGGAATTATATCATAAAATCAAAAAAGCTCAGGTAGTAGCTATATTAGGTGGAGACTTTTTGAGAAGAAATAAGTGGGTAATTGATTATAATCAACTAATAATTTATTCAGTAGACTAGAAATGAGACTTATAAGTAAAAAAATTATATACAGTAAACAAAATTATTAATCATTAAATAAAACATTTATATCTGATTAGGATTTTCCTAATACTTCAATTAAGAAGTCCCTTTCAGGAGTAAAATTAAAACCAAAACTGATGTTAAATTAGTTGACTTATAGCATTTGAGGTGCCAATTAGGGATAATTACAGGTAAGTAACAGAAATATATAAAGTAACTCTCTGATAATTAATGGGTGGTAAAAACAAGGATTCAGTCCCTTCAGCCGCACAAAAGAAGAAACCTCCGTTTTTGTTACCGAAAGCGGAGGTTTTTTGTGATTTTGAATGCCCAAATTTTAATATCAAGCAGCTTTCTCAAATACCGGTTTTCCGTTTTAACTGCTCTATTTGCTTGTTCCAAAGTAAAATCAAATCTTCCCGCTCATCTTCAGGAACATAATCGATAACTAAAAGTGATAATTGCCCGGTTATGGCTTCTTTTACTATTCTGATTTCAAAATGTGCTTCCGTTCCTTCATCTTCCTCCCACTGAAAACGAACAAAGCTATTTACCTTACTATCTATCAGTCTTGCAGTTTGTTCGTGTCCTTCCCAAACAAATGTATAGCTTTCACCTTCTAACGTCACCCCATCAGCAAACCACTCCGACAAACCGAGCGGCGTACCAATACTTGTCCATAAAACGGGTATGGAAGCATTTTTCAGCAGGTATTCAATACATACGTTTTTCTTGTCCATTTTGTCAATTATTACGTAAACAAGCTAATAAAAACGTCGGCAATATACACCGAAAAATCGAATGATAAAAATATTTTTTCAACTATTAACTTATTGAATAAGACTCGATTTTTCGAAACAAAGTGGCAACAATTGCTTCACATTTTGAAGTACATATATTTCGTCAGTACCATACAGAATCACCTCGATATCGTTATCAAAGCGCGTTTCACTTTCGAGCAACACCTGTCGGCATGCGCCACACGGCGTTACGGGCGATTTTAAAAACTCACCATTTGTAAATGCTGCGATGGCGAGCGTTTTAACCGGCGTTTTCGGACACTGAGCATTGGCATAAAACATAGCTACACGCTCGGCACAAAGACCAGACGGATATGCCGAATTCTCCTGATTATTTCCTGCGAACACATGTCCATCCACAAGCTCAATGGCGGCTCCTACATGAAAACCGGAGTAGGGTGCATAAGCATTTGCTACCTGTTCTTTTGCCTTTTCAACAAGTTTTTTTTGATTTTCCGACAATTCGTCGTATGTAAGCACAGCTATTTTTGTTTCTACAATTCGTTGCCACATATTTAAAATTATTTAATGATTACTGAATTTGGGATGGCAAATGTACTAAAAATTTATTTTACCTTTGCAAACCCGTTTAATTCATCCCCATACGGAGTTTTATCATTTAGGTAGACCTATACACAAATGACAACTAAAGAACGCTATAAAAATATTATTGAATGGTTTAAAACCAACAAACCGGTTGCCGAAACTGAACTTCACCACTCAAATCCGTTTGAACTTCTGATTGCTGTAATTCTGTCGGCACAATGCACTGACAAACGTGTAAATATGATAACCCCGAAGCTGGTTGCCGATTTTCCGACACCTGAGGTTTTGGCCGCAACTACGCCCGAAGTGGTTTTCGAATATATTCGCTCGGTTTCGTACCCCAACAACAAGGCAAAACATTTAGTGGGCATGGCCAAAAAACTTATTGAGGATTTCGGAGGCGTTGTTCCCGATGATGTGGATCTACTGCAAACACTGCCCGGAGTGGGGCGAAAAACGGCAAATGTTATTGCTTCGGTCATTTACGATAAACCTGCAATGGCTGTGGATACACATGTTTTCAGGGTGTCGGAGCGTATTGGACTAACTACAAACTCGAAAAATCCGTTACAAACCGAGCGTGAACTGGTAAAGCACATTCCTGCCGAACTAATTCCGATTGCACATCACTGGCTTATTTTGCATGGCAGATATGTGTGTATTGCCCGTAAACCCAAATGCCACGAATGCGGAATAGCAGAATGGTGCAGATTTAACACTGAAAGCAAAAAATAGAAAAAATTCAGAATATGCATTTTCAACCAAAATTACTGAGTACACTTAAAAACTACTCAAAAGAACTTTTTTACGCCGACCTCATGTCGGGTGTTATTGTAGGTATCGTTGCATTACCATTGGCAATTGCTTTCGGGATTGCCTCAGGCGTAACGCCCGAAAAGGGTCTTTTTACGGCCATTATAGCCGGTTTTATTATCTCTTTTTTAGGTGGCAGTAAAGTTCAGATTGGCGGACCTACCGGAGCCTTTATCGTTATTGTTTACGGAGTTGTTCAGGAATTTGGAATCGCAGGATTAGCCATAGCAACAATTATTGCCGGCATTATGCTGATTGCCATGGGTGCACTCAAATTAGGCAGTATTATTAAGTTTATCCCCTATCCAGTAGTGGTTGGTTTTACCAGTGGTATTGCACTCACCATTTTCACCACACAAATAAAAGACCTTTTTGGAATGACGACAGGAGCTTTACCGG
>JAYRXP010000262.1:0-10170 GCA_041917395.1 Paludibacter sp. | reverse complement strand
GGAATGAAAATCAATCCTTTTGATCTGGGAGTAAAATCAGGTCAGAAACCATTGAATATCTTATTCAACGACACTTCGTTGTATGTGCTGGATGCAGGACGCCAGTTTACCTATGTGAACGATGCCGACGGAAATCAGGGCGACGGCCGTATCACTGTTGTTTCTAAAAGCGGAGCAAAGGTGGAAACCATGCTTACAAACACTGGTCAGGCTTTCAGCGATCCCTTCTACGGATATATTGAAGGTACAAAATTATATTTTGCAGACCGAAATACGGGTATTTGCCAGATAGCATTGAAAGAACGAAACCGCTCGTTGTCGCGCGAGGATTTCCCTTATTATGTGCAAAATGCAACCTTGGGTTATTACGGGCAAGGATTGAGCTATGGTGCAATGAATGCCGGTTTTGGCAAAATAAACAATGTTTGGTATTGGTGTAAAACGTTCAACGGAAACGGAATTTTCCGCTTCACAGATACTGATATACTTCCCGCCCCGATTACGGGTAACGGAATACTACCTGCTTCGGGTGTCGTACTCGAAGGTATGTCTCCCAAATCCTTTGTTTGGGATGCCAAAAATCAGGTGATTTACTTTACCTTGTACGATACGGGTTACGAAGGATTATATCGTTGTACCATTGCACAACTGGAAGCAATTAAAACTCGCGAACAGCTAAGTCCGTACAAACTGAAACTGGCAAACGGAAAAACAGTAACTCCAGTTACCGAAGCCGGAAAAGGTGAAGGTTCGGCAGGTGAATTTATCGGAATTTGTCAGTTGGCACTCGACGAAAATACAGGAGCTGTTTATTTCGGACTTCGTTCGGCAGACGCTACTGTAAAATCGGGATTAATGCGATACAACCCCGCTACTGGTTTTATCGAACACGTGATTGAAGGAATCGAAGTGTACGGAGTGGCAGTAAATAAAACAAAATCAAAATTATTTTAAAAGAGCCCCTAACCCCTAAAGGGGAATAAGAAATCGCAATATTTGATATAAAAAATGGGAATTAAAAAATTATATAAACAAACTATCTTCAGTTCCCCTTTAGGGGTTAGGGGCATTCTTGTGCTGTTGTTTTGTGTTCAGATAGCATTTGCTCAATCGCCAAAGCGTGAGATGCGCGCTACCTGGTTAACCACGGTTTGGAGGCTCGACTGGCCATCGGTAACTGTTCCCGCAGCTACGGGAACGAATGATGCCGCGCGTCAATCGGCCATTCAGCAACAAAAAAACGACCTGATAAAAATTTTGGATGGTCTGAAGGCTGCCAATATGAATACGGCTTTTATGCAGGTGCGCAGCATGTGCGACGCCATGTACAGATCGTCGTACGAACCCTGGAGTCAGTTTATTTCGAGTGTTCGCGGAGCCGATCCAGGTTACGATCCGCTCGCTTTTGCCATCGAAGAAGCTCACAAACGCGGTATCGAACTGCATGCATGGCTCAATCCTTATCGCTATTCGTCGTCGCAAACGACGCATGGCGAAACCGCTATGGACTATTACAACACACACCGCGATTGGTTACTGGCTTACGACAGCTATGCCAAAATTCTCAATCCGGGCTTACCCGAAGTGGTTTTGCAGATAAAAAAAGTAATCGGAGAAATCGTTAATAATTACGATGTGGATGGTATTGTGTTCGACGATTATTTTTATGCTTATGGCGGTACAAGCAGTACGTTGGATGCTGCTGCGCAGACACTTTACAAACCCGCGGGAAAAGATTTGGGCGATTGGCGTCGCGAAAATGTAAACCGCATGATTGCTGCGGTTTATGATACCATTCAGAAAGTGAAACCTTACGTAACTTTTGGCGTTTCTCCTTTCGGAACATGGACTACCGATGCAGTAGTAGCCGCAAAACGCGGAATTCCATTACCAACCGGAGTTGGAACGACCGGAAATATGTATGCCGAAATCTATTGCGACCCTGTGGCATGGCTTGAAGAAGGAACGGTGGATTATATTTCGCCACAACTTTACTGGACTACTTACAGCGCATATCCGTACGGAAAATTAGCTCCATGGTGGTCTAATCTTTCAAACCGTTTTGGAAAACATTTCTATTCAAGTCATTCTATATCAGCATTAACAGCAGCTTCGCCGGCTCCTGCCGCTAAAGTTTTTAGTTTGGAGAATGTGGAATTGAACAGCTCCGCATTTTCAACGATTGAGTTGACTGCGTTAAGTAAAAAAACGCTTTCGAAAAGCATGCGCGCACCTGCAGCAACAAACTTTACAGGTTCGGAAGTGTTACTACAAATCGATTTCAATCGGACAAGCGATATAAATGATGCGCCCGGCTCTGTATTTTATGCAACCGATAAATTGTTGAATACCGCAGGTTTTCCGGCATACCTGGTTCAGAACAGGTTTACACAACCAGGTTTAACTCCGGCAATTGGATGGAAAAAGTCTGTTGACCAATCGTTGGTTGAAAATCTGAATGTAGCGGGACAGAATTTAACATGGACTTATACCGGAACAAACGTAATGTTTGCTGTGTATGCTGTTCCGAATGCCAACCGAAACGATGCAGGTGTTTTTGCCGGTTCAAAATATTTGTTGGGAATGGCTTACAGCAAGCAGTTTACACTGCCAGCAACGGTAAATACCTCGACGCATAAAATTGCAGTATCGGTGGTCGACCGTTATAAAAACGAATTTGCTGTGCGCGTTTTGGGCGAAAACACAGCCACCTCGGTTGCAGCAACGCTAAATTTTCCGGCAACAAATGCCAAAGCACTCATTCCCTGTGTGTTTAAATGGAATGCAGTGGAAGGTGCCGACAGCTATGTATGGCAGGTAGCGCGTGATGCTCAGTTTACTGATTTGGTTTGCTCGCGTGAAACTATTCAGCCTCAGTTTTTCTCAGGCTTACAAACAAACCTGAAAGATAATACCGATTATTACTGGCGGGTTCGTACGCGCAAAACAAATGCAGTGGATATCTGGTCGGCAGGACAAAAATTTACAACCGATAAATTTGGTATTGTTTCGCCGGCAAATAATGCAAGCGCCGTTTCGCTTACACCAACAATAAGTTGGGATAATGTGAGTGCGACTGCTTCGTACACCGTTGAGGTTTCTACGGCAGCTGACTTTAGCGCAGCTAAACAGGTTTTTAAACAAACGACCACCAACACGTCGATAACTTTATCGGCAGGCACATTGCTTTCGAGTACAAATTATTATGTGCGTGTCAGCGTGTCGGATGGTATTGTGCAGTCAACTTCCGAAATTGTTGTTTTCACCACACAAGATGCGATAATTCCGGTCCCACAACTCACAAAACCAACAAGCGGAGTTACAATAAACGGAACAAGCATTGAAGTTTGTTGGGCGCAACAGGTATCCAATGGTTTCCGGGCTGAACTTTCGAAAGATCCTGCTTTCCCGGGACGTGGAACAACACTGAAAACACTCGATGCCAACACCTATTGCACCACTTTTGATGCACTAACAGCTTCCACCTATTACGTTCGGGTAAGAGCACTAACAAGTACAGGCACTACGGAGCCATCGGCAACAGCAACCGTGGTTTTAACGGATAACACAGCCATTACGGATCTGAATTCGGCAAATTTAAAATGTTTTATAAGTAATAATGAGCTGACAATTCTGTCTTCGGAAACTTTTGAAGCATCAATTCAACTGAACACCCTAACCGGAAGTTCTGTATTCAGCAAAAATGTAAATATTGTTTCCGGAATAAACAAGATGCAATTAAACAATCCAACTATTTCAAAAGGTGCTTATATTCTGACAATTATATCAAACGAAAAAACAATTTCCAATAAAATAATCAATTAATTTTTTTTACTCACTTTAAAATTAAATATCATGAAAAAACAATTACTTTTCGGAATGGCGCTTGTATTAAGTGCTGTTTTTGCCGGAGAGCTTTTTGCTCAGGCAGCGTCTAAAGTTGACCCCGCAGTTTATACACGCAGAGGTGCAAATAATGAAATGCAACTTACAAATAAATGGTTGTATTCGAATGTGTTGAACAATTACAATGTGGCAGCCGACTTTATAAGTGCAGCAAATACAGTTCGTGGAATGGCTGTTAAAAATGGCAAAATGCTTTTTATTGACCGTAACAATAAAAAAATTCAGGTTGTGAATGGCACTACAGGTGCACGCGAAGCTGCAATTACACTTGCATCGAATCTTTTCACCTACATGGGTAGAAACAAAGCAAATACGGCTGACAGTCTTTGGACAGCAGGACTTTGGGGTTATCAGGATATTAAAATCGATAATGCTGGTAATGTGTTGGTTGGGAATATTATTACTTCGAATACAGGACGTTTTCAGATATGGAAAGTTGATTTAACAACCGGCAACGGAACCCTGGTGATTGATCAACCTGATCTTGCAACCTTATTTTCCACGGCTACCACTATGCGTTTTGATGCGTTTGGTGTGTGGGGAGATGTGACAAAAACTGCAGTAATTTTGGCAGCTAATGCTTCGACAACAGCCATGGAAGTGTATCGTTGGGATATCACAAACGGAGTTGCAGGTGCACCATCATTAATCGAATTAGATGCGACAGCTCAGACAGGTAAAGATTTAGCCGGTTTAACAAACTTGGGTTCAGCTCCACAGGTTTTTCCATTAGACGATAACTACTTTTATGTAGATGGTAATGCTACTTTCCCTGTTTTATGCGACAAAGAAGGAAATACCGTTGATGGATTCAAAGCCACATTACCAAATAGTATCAAAGACTCTGTTACAGCACCTGCTGCTACTCCAAAAACAATCTGGACGATGTTCCCGGGACAAAATGGTTTGGCTGAATTTGAAGTGAACGGCAAGTATTTTATTGTTATGGCTTCAAGTAATACTGATAAAACTCCTCCATCGGCATTTCGCTTGTTCCAGTTTGCAGATGCCAACAAAGCTTTCTCTGGTTTAAAATGTTTATGGACATTCCCACAAGCCGGTATGGGTATAGCCTCAAATACCTATCGTACAGCTATGCCTTGTGTAGAAGTTAGTGGCACAAAAGCGAATATTTATATCTATGTTGGTGAAAACGGTTATGGAATGTACGAGTTTGAAACTGCTGCTCCTGCTGGTTTTTCTACTCCTAACACTTCAAATGTTGAAATTAATGTTGTAAATAATCGCATTCAGCTTTCGGAAACTGTTGCTACAATTACGATTTTCAATACAACCGGACAAAAACTGGCTTCGGCTAAAAACGTAGCGACACTTGGAACTAAACTTGGAAAAGGTGTTTATCTGGTTTCGCTTACCGACCTGAACGGCGACACCAAAGTACAGAAAGTAGCTGTAAACTAATTTTAAAAACTCAACACAAAGACACTAAGGCACAAAGTTTAACTTTCGTGACTTTGTGTCTTTGTGTTTATAACAATACTATTGACATGCACAAAATCTTTCTAACATGTCTTTTAAGTTGCTGTGTTTTAATTCTCACAGCTCAAAGTCTTACGATTGATGGCGTAAACTATTCCGTCGACACATTAGCAAGTTACAAGGTTGGGCCGGGTACAACCTACACTTCGTTGCGACTACAAGCTGCCAAGCGGTTAGATGTCTTTTTCCTCAAAGCTGATTTGAATAATCCTTATCTGAATTTCAAAACGGTGCTGGGGCGCGACTCTATTTACACCGGCGAACAACCTTCGGCTATGGCAAAACGTAAATCAAAAGATGGCGCTGTTTATTTTGCCGGAACCAATGGCGATTTTTACAATACTACAGGTTATGTTGGTTTGCCTATTGGTTGCACTATGCTTGATGGTCAGATTGCAACTCCGCCTGCAGGCAATTGGAAATCAATTACATTCGACGAACAGAAAACGCCCGGAATTGGTGTGCTTACCTACAATATTAAAGTTAAAAAAGGAACTGAAACATGGACAGTGAATCGTGTAAATCATTTACGCGATGCCAACCAACTTGTACTCTTTAATCAGCATAACGGCAAAGTAACACGAACAAATGCCTTCGGAACTGAGGTGTTGTTGCAACTGGCTGATGGTGAAAACTGGGGTGTAAACAAAACCCTGAAAGCCAAAGTTGTAAAAATTGAAGTAAACAAAGGAAATATGGTTATACCTGCTGGTTATGCCGTTTTATCAGGACATGGAACATCTCAGACTCTGCTCAATACACTGGCTCTTAACGACGAAATTAATCTCGAATTCACCATGTTGCTGGATGGCGTTGCTGCATCATTCACGAATATTGTGGGTGGCGAAAGTCGTGCACCCATGCTGAAAAATGGTGTGGTTGAGCAGTCCGACATTTGGAACGAATTACATCCGCGAACCGGAGTAGGTTATTCGCAGAATAAAAAAACGGTGATTTTCTGTGTGGTTGATGGTCGAGGGCTTTCTGCCGGCGTAACAACCAAACAGTTAGCTCAACTGATGCAAAGTGCCGGAGCTTACACTGCCTTCAACATGGACGGAGGCGGATCCAGTTGCATGTACGTAAAGGAGTTTGGCCCAATGAATGTACCAAGTGACGGCACCGAACGGGCCGTGGCAAATGGCATTTTTGCCGTTTCGTCGGCACCGACTGACAATACAATTTCCGAAATAAACGCCTATAATTCAACTATTAAACTACCAAAATTTGGTGTTTTTATGCCCAAATTCTTAGCATACAATCAATACGGTGTTTTAATAAATAAAGATTTACAGGGCGTAACGCTCAGTTGCGATGCCGCTGTTGGCGAAATAGCTTCCGATGGTCGGTTTGTGGCAAGTGGCACACAAGGTGGTATGGTTACTGCTCGTTTTAATAATGTGGAAACACATTTTAAAGTTGAACTTATCAGTTCAGCTCAGGTGGCTTTTAAACTCGATTCGGTACTTATCGATAGTAAACGTGAATATCCCGTTCAGATTCAGAGTGTTATTGGCATAAACACCATGGAAGTTTTGCCAGCTGCACTTAGCTGGACAGCCAAGGACCCTGCGATTTGTTCCATTGAAAGCGGCACTCTCAAAGGATTAAAAAACGGCACTACATACATAACTGGTACGTTGGGCGATTTTAAAGATTCGTTGAAAGTAACAGTCGAAATACCCGAAAACGGAATTCGTGTAAATGATAATTTTGAGACACAAAGCTGGACACTCGATGCTTCATCTGCTTTGAACGCCGTTTTGAGCACACAAAACTTACCGGCTAACTGGACAAGTGGAGCGGTAGTAAATTATGTGTTTAACGCCACCCGTGCGCCTTATATTAAACTCTCTAAAAGTCTGACATTGTACAGTCTGCCCGATACTCTGAAACTGACATTAAATGTTGGCGATATTTCGGTTTCAAAACTTTTACTTTCGTTACGTGCAGCCAATAGCACAAGCGATGTAACGAAGGAATTTACCGGAATTGCTCCAAATGCAGATGTCACTGTGTCTCTGCCAATTGCATCTTTGTTAAATGTGGCTGATATTTCAGTCTTTCCGGTTAAATTAAATTATCTGAATTTCTATCTGAATGCGCAAACATCAGGACAGGCCTATCGCCTGGCACTGAAAGACATTACGTTGTGTTATAAAAGCTATATGGTTTCAGGAATTTCACAACTAACAGCAAAAGGAATATCACTTTATCCGAATCCTGTTAAGGGCAATCAGCTAACTATCAGACTCGACAATGGTATTTCCGGACAGTTAGATGTGAAACTTTATGCTGCTAACGGTCAACAGGTTTATGCTGCAAAACTTAAAAGTGCTGCAAATAACGAATTCAATCTGCCTTTAGCTAATCTTAAATCAGGAATTTATATGCTAAAAGCGAATTTCAATAAAGAACAATTTTCATCGACGGTTTATATCCAATAAAAATCCAATATTACCATGAAAAAATCAATTTTATCTCTGACAATTTTAGTCGTTTTTGTTTTAAGTACCAATGCACAAACAGTTGTAAAACGAGAAACACTTACTCAAAAAGGGTTTAATCCGGTTTTAAATGCCGCCGGCGATAAACTTTTGTTCACGTCAAGTGGTTTTTCAGGACTGAACCTGGTTGATTTGTCAACAAAGCAGGTTACAGAGATTTCGAAAGAGGCTGGTGCCGGTTACGAACCGCAGTTTTCGACCGATAATACACGCATTTTTTACCGCAAAACTACATTCGAAAATAACCGCAGATTTAACTCGGTGCAGAGTTACGACCTCAAAGCCAAGCGCAGCACTGAATTGCTGGCTCCACAACGCACGTTGAGCAAAATTTACCCGTTGAATAATGGCGTTATTGCTTTTGCCGGAAAAAATATTCTCCGCGCCACAGCTGTCAAATCAACAGCTGCACCTGTTGTAGTTTCTGCTAACGAAGATTTGAAAATCATGCTTTACAATGGCAAAATATCGTATCTCAACCCACTTAATATGCCCGAACCACGATACATTTGGGTTTCGCTTTCACCCGACAGCAAAAAAATCCTGTTTACAGCTGCCGGAAAGGGAACTTTTATCTGCGACCTGAATGGCAAAATTCTTCATTCGCTTGGAAGCATAAATGCACCCGTGTGGTTCAACAACGATTATGTGGTGGCCATGGAAGATAAAGACGATGGACATCAGGTTATTTCATCAAAAATTGTCATGATTTCCATTGCAAAAAAAACAAAAACAGACATAAGTTTAGCCAATAAAATTGCCATGTATCCAACCGCTTCGGGTAAAGCAAACCGTATTGCCTATCATATTGAAAATGGTGAAATTGAAGTTGTTGATGTTAAATTGTAGACGACTGACAACGGACGACTGGCAACAGATGTGATGATGAGATGATGTGGTGATATGATGATGTAATGATGAGGTGATAACAAAAATAACGGCGAAGCCGAAGTAACGCGAAGCAAATAACGTGCTTTGCACTAATAACGGTGTAGCCAAATAACACAAAAAATGAAATACTTCTTAATACTATTACTTTTTCTAAATGCATTTTTTGTTCCGGCTCAAAACCTGACCGGAGTAAAAATATTTATCAATCCCGGACATGGTGGATTCGACAGCGACGACCGCAATGTGGTAATTGCGCCTTACAGTTCGGGCGATAAAAACGGATTCTGGGAGTCGCAGAGCAATCTGGATAAAGGTTTTGCTTTACGAACCATGCTGCAAAGTAGCGGTGCAACAGTCAACATGTCGCGCACCACCAATACGACAGCCGACGACCTGCCGCTTTCCCAGATTGTAACCATGGGAAATACCATGCAGGCGGATTTTTTCCTCTCCATTCACAGCAACGCTGGTAATGGTGTGGCAAGTTATGTGCTTATGATTCATTACGGATCAGATTTAAGCGATTCGCAGATTTATAATACCTATAATCCCGGAAATGCCACGCAGTTTGCTTTGAGCAACAAAAGTCGTGATATAAGTACCGAAATTGCCAAAAACCTGTATGCTAATCAGATAACAACCTGGTCGTCGGGCTATCAGGTGCGGGGCGATAAAACCTTTGCACGCACCATTATGGGTTGGAGCGATGGGTATGGAGTTTTGCGTGGGTTGGCTGTGCCGGGCGTAATCTCCGAAGGTGCTATGCACGATTATATTCCCGAAACTTATCGCCTAATGAATATGGAATACAAATGGCTCGAAGCGTGGAATTTCTACAAATCATTTTGCAATTACTTTAATGGCGGACAAATCACAACAGGCGTTATTGCCGGACAGGTGCGCGACAGTCGGATAAAAAACGAAGCTACTTACTATAAATTTGCAGGTAACGACCAAATGCTTCCGCTCAACGGTGCTAAACTGACATTGATTGAAACAAACGAAACCTATACAGTGGATAATTTGCAAAATGGTGTGTTTGTTTTTAAAAATCTTGCTCCGGGAACTTATCACGTAAAAGCCGAAAAGGAAGGTTATTATGCTCAAACGGTGGAAATTACGGTTACGGCCCATAATATTTCATATAAACATTTTGCCCTGAACCGTGTTCGTAACACACCACCACAGGTAGTGAGTTATTCGCCCAATGTTATTGCTACCGATAGTGTGGATGCTTCAACCAGTATTTCACTGCAATTCAACTGGGATATGGATATTGCTTCTACCGAACAGGCCTTCAGTATTTCGCCGGCAGTGACAGGCAAATTTACGTGGGAAGACACTAATTACCGGTTGCGTTTTACGC
>JAYRXP010000261.1:0-1745 GCA_041917395.1 Paludibacter sp. | reverse complement strand
ATGCTTACAATTGCAACTATTATCTGTTGCAGTTTTATTTTTTCACCAAACATTACTGCCGATGGCCATATTATAAAAATCGGAACCAAGGCCATGAGGGTTGATGCAATGCCTGTATTGGTGTGTTGTATGGCAAACAGTGCGAGCGAAACCCCTAAAAAGGGTCCGAAAACAGAACCAACTGTTACGGCCTTCATGCCCGGTTTATCTTTCAGTGCCAGCAATATTCTCGGCCAGCGTTGCATAACCGTAATCATTATCGTAAAACTGGCCAGTCCGAACAAGGCTCTTATCTGCGTAGCTGCCAACGGGTCATACGTACCAATACCCTTTTTGCTCAAAATTATACCTACCGATTGCCCTAAAGCACCTCCAAACGCCAATAAAAGCCCTTTCAATGGGATGTTCAGTTTCATTTTCCGATTCGAAATGGCTATAATTATCCCGGTTATACTCACAAGAATAGCAATAATTTCCAATGTGTTCAGTTTTTCTTTCAGGAAAAACCAACCTATTATAGCTGTCAGCATAGGTGAAAAACTCATTATCAATGCAGCTGTGCGCGACCCTATAACCAGATACGATTTGAAAAGAACCAAATCGCCGAGGTAAAAACCGATAACGCCAGATAGTCCGAGCCACAACCACTGATAAGGGGTAGCATCAGTTGGAAAAAACAAGCCCTTCGTAACCAGAGTTGTAAGTCCTAAAAAGGCTATTGCCATAAATAAACGAATAAAATTGACTGATAATGAGCCTATTCGAGAACCTGCTTTTTCAAAAAACAAGGCACTCACTGTCCAGCACAACGATACTCCCAATCCCGCAATTTCTCCAATATGTGTAACTGCCATTTTATATTAATTTTGTGCAAAGTTAATTTTAAAATTCATGTCGTGACTATCATGTAGATAATTTTTTAGATTGCGACTTCCTTAATTTATAAAGTAGAATTATTGATTTTAAATAAATTACAAAACAATTTTCAAAAATGTAATTTACTTCGGATTTGATATCAAACACAAAGGAGAATGCGCTTTACATTCTCCTTTGCTTAAAGAAACAAGTTGATAACACCGTTTATTTTACTATTTTTTCTAATTCTGATATGTTATTTGCAATATCTTCGTCAGTAAGTGAGTAGTTTACCAAATCACCGGCTAAGTACTGATCATAAGCAGTCATATCCACCAAACCGTGTCCCGAAAGGTTGAAAAGAATTGTCTTTTTAGTTCCCTCTTCTTTGGCTTTGAGTGCTTCGTTGATGGCAGCAGCAATAGCATGAGCCGATTCAGGAGCAGGCACTATACCTTCGGTTTGTGCAAATAGAACACCAGCTTTGAACGAATCAAGTTGTTTAATGTCAACAGCTTCCATTAAGTTATCTTTCATAAGCTGACTAACAATTGTTCCGGCTCCGTGATAGCGTAAACCACCTGCATGAATGTGAGCAGGAGCAAAGTTATGTCCCAACGTGTACATTGGAATCAGCGGAGTATAACCTGCTTCGTCACCAAAGTCGTACTGGAATACACCGCGTGTTAATTTCGGACACGATGCCGGCTCTGCCGAGATAAAGCGTGTCTTTTTACCATCTTTAATATTATGACGTAAAAACGGGAAAGAAATACCCGAGAAGTTCGAACCACCACCAAAACAACCGATTACCACATCAGGATATTCGCCGGCCATTTCCATTTGATTTTCTGCTTCCAGACCGATAATTGTTTGATGTAGCGACACGT
>JAYRXP010000260.1:0-2492 GCA_041917395.1 Paludibacter sp. | reverse complement strand
TTTTGGTCAACAAATTTAATTGGTCGACCAAAAATACAATATCTAATTGCAATAAAAAAATATTTTAGAGCTTTTTTTTCGAAATATGTTGTAGAACATAAGATTGGTCGACCAAATCGAAATATTGCGACTTAAATGCAAAAAATCCCTGAGTTATCAGGGATTTTTTGCATTTAAGTCAACTCAATTTTATAGGGAATGGTATTGAAATATTCCGGTGTCTGATTGCTCGTTTCGCCCGGCCCTAACGGAGGCGAAGATTCCAGAGCAAGCGAAATGTTGTTATCCAGTTCTATCCATTCAACTGTTGGCGCTACATATCTTTTTTTATAAGTTTGTTGTGTTTTCATGATTTTTTCAGTTTTAAAATAATTTTGTAGCGCTTAGTTGATACGGATTTTGTATTGCGAAACGGTGTTTCCAAAACTTATTTTAACAAAATAAATTCCTGCCGAAAGCTTCGTATTTAATGTTGCCGAATTAGACGCAAGTTCTTTGTTTTCAATTAACTGACCAACGCTATTATAAAGTGCGGCATTGCTGCCAATAGCGTTGTTTATAATTAGTTGGTTTGCGCCATTCACACAAACTAAAGCATTGTTTTGTGAACTTGAACTGTCGATAGCCGTAACGGTTGTTGGAGCTTTAAACAATAAGCTGAAACGACTGTTGGTGTTTGTTGCATCCGAACTGAAATTATAAACAGCTCCATCTGTCAAGTCAATTTCTTTGTTTAGTGTATTGTCTCTTAGTACAATACGAGTAGCGTTGTCAAAATTGCTGATTTCACTGGCTTTTATGCTAAAATTGTTGAGTTCGCCTGTGCGGAATCCTAACGCAACCTCAGCGTTTGAAGGAATGCTAGTCAACCCATTAATTACCACTTCTTCATTTCCGACCAAGGTGTAAATTTCCGGAATAGCTTTATTCGTATTGCTTTGTTTCTGCGAATCGTAGGCATCATAACCATTCGAAGCTTTAGCGTTAAATACTAAGATTGCTTCGTCTTCATTTACCCCGTTCGAAACTTTCAGGCGTACAATTTGCTGGTCAGCTACAGCCGGAGCTTTCAGTTTATTAGTACCGCTGGCATGTGAGCGCATGGTATTGTTCAATGTCAATCTTCCGGTGGTGCTTCCCGCACTTACCCGAACCCAGAAAGCTTGCATAGGCGGAATATAGGTTGTAACATTGCTTCCGTTAAGTCCTGTTCCGGTGTGCGTAGTGGCATTGTAAGTATCGAATATATAAGCTGTATTTCCGGCATTGCGCGAGCGATACCAAATAGTCGGTTCTAAATTTGTTTTGGTAGCAGCCTCCCAACTTACATACGAAGGGTATGGATTTCCAACCAAATTAAATCCGGGTTTTGCAGCTGTGTTAGTGCGTTTCAGGTCAATAAATTTTTCGCCTGTGTTTAGCGTTCCGGCAAAACTGACAGTACCTGTACTTGCCGTAGCTACCGAAATATAGCCGCGCATTGGGTTAAGAACCGAATCAAGAGTTTGCGTATACCAAAGTCCGGTAGGTTCGTAATAACCGGCCACCGACCCCGCAATGCTAAAGTTCGATGTATTGGCAGTACTAATCGGAATTGACATATACCAGTTACGACCTGATGTTAAATGTTGTTGAATTGTTCCTGAAACCGTTGCTCCCGTTGGATTTTCATCTACAAAAGTAGCTGTTCCGCCAGCATCACTTTGGAGTGTCAATGTTCCCGTTAATGTTTTTGTATCGGCTAATGTCACTTTTGCACCGGGTGCAACTGTGATGGAATTGACGGTGGTGTTGGCATCAATTGTGAGTGTGCCACCATTTACTGTAATATCGCTCGAAGCATTTATGGTTGCAAGTGAAGATATATTTGTAGAAGATACAATTGAGAAAGTGTTTGATGTTGTGAATTGCTCTGAAGGCATCGACATGTACGAATCAAGATACAAACTATTATTTGTATTGGCAAAAATGCGATAAATATAAGTTGTGTTTGGAGTTAATCCACTTATTAAATTTCCACTTTGTGTTGTTGTAACTTGTGTAAATGTAATTGGCGAAGTTGGGTTTACTTTAAACACCCGAACATCGTAAGAGTCGGCATTTAAAACAGAAGACCAATCGGCAGTGAAGGCTGTATTTGTGACAGACGATGCTCCAGTACCAACGGTTGGAGTTGCTAAAGTAGTTGGAGCAGTGGTTCGTGTTATAATTTGACATATATTTATTACGCCGTTACTTGGGTTTTCAATTCGAAATTTTGTGGGTTGTGTTCTTGATATATTAATTGTGTATATTGAGTCTAGTCCATAGTTTTTGGTGTACTGACTATAAACACAAGTGCTTACTAAATCCCACGTATTATTTGTTGCATTAAATTCTTTAACTAAGAAGCTGTTGCCTCCTGTACCTGCGGTTGCATGTATTTCTAATTGTTCAAGCGAATTTACAGTTGGAAAAGTAATTTTTCCTCCATTTGATAGCTTATCAATACC
>JAYRXP010000259.1:0-2144 GCA_041917395.1 Paludibacter sp. | reverse complement strand
TTATACATCAATGCTTTATCACCGGTAAAACTTACAGCTCTTCGCTGAAGTTCCACGTTATTTGCACCTAATTTCACCAATTCAGCAGCCAAAACCTCTTCCAAACCCATAAAGGTCTTGGCAATCATTTCGTATTCCATTCTTTATTTTTTGTTTCGTGTTTCGTGTTCCGCGTTGCGTGTTTTATACCCGAATGGTAACTTGAAACACAAAAACGCGAACATGAAACGATATTATTTCCTTTGCACCAACTTGGCCCCTGCGGGCACATCGTTATCTACCCAAATATTTCCGCCAATTACAGCTCCGTCGCCAACGGTTATTGTTCCGAGAATTGTGGAATTTGAATAAATTACCACATCGTTGCCGATGCGTGGATGGCGTGGAATTCCTTTAATCGGATTACCGTTTTCGTCGAGCGGAAAACTTTTTGCCCCCAACGTAACTCCCTGATACATTTTTACATTGTTTCCAATAACAGCTGTTTCGCCTATAACTACCCCGGTCCCGTGATCAATCGTGAAATGTTCGCCAATTGAAGCTCCGGGGTGAATATCAATACCTGTTTCGGAATGGGCTATTTCGGTAATTATACGTGGAATAAGTGGTACATCGAGCTGTAGAAGTGCATTTGCAATACGATAATTGCTGATAGCCCTTAATCCGGGATAGCAGAAAATAACTTCTCCAAAACTTTTGGCAGCCGGGTCGCCATTAAAGGCCGCAACAACATCGGTATGCAGTTTTTGACGAATGGAAGGCAGCTGACTAATAAATTCAATGGCTTTTTCTTTCGACTGTCGTTCAATTTCCGGGCAGGGTTGTTCGTCGGCAGCTTTGTCGAATGACATTCCGGCCTTTATTTGTGAAGCGAGCAATACCTGCAACCGATCCACATTCACCCCGATGTGATACAACATAGTTTTAGAATTGACAGCTGCATTTCCGAAATAACCCGGAAAAAGTATGGAGCGTATTAACTTTACAATTTCATTCAATACATCAACAGAGGGCATTGGCGTCAACTCATTGTGTTGATGACAAACATCTTTGAATCCGTTGACATCGGAAAGAACCTTGATTGTTTCAAGAACTTTTTTATTCATTTGAAATTTATTTTTAATCGTTAAACACAGCACCGGATAACCCGGAAATTTGGCCAAACGTTTATTGTTACATTTACTTTTTCAACAACTGAAAGTCAGCTATGGCATTCAAAGCATTTTCGAGCCTTTTATTTCCATTACCTTTAACTATCGCGAATGGTTTTCCCGTTTTTTCAATTTCACGTTTATACCATTCGTAAAAATACAAGCGCTCATCACCTCCATGCTCCCGTACCGGATCGGCAACCCATGCCAAGTCGGGGTAGCAGAGCAAATAAAAATCAAAATAGTTTTCGGTAATTCGATTATTTAAAAAATCCGGAACCCGCTGATAACAAAACTCAAACCACACTTTAGTGATTATCAACTCTGTATCAAAAAAAACAAATTTATTTTCGGCGTTATTCAGATAAAAATCCTGCTGCTCAATTTGTTTGCGGGCAATATTGCAAACATCATCGTAATTATACTCCCTACCGAGATTTTCAACATATTCCCGGGCATATTCAGGAACAAAATCGCAACCGAAATGGTTTGCCAAAGCTACAGACAATTCCGACTTACCCGTGGATTCGGGGCCTACTATGGCAATCTTCAACATTGATATTACATTAAATTACAGCAATCTGACATTTTTCAGTAACTTTGCACGGTCAAATTCAAATTATGCGCAAATTTACGATAATTATTCTGCTTTTCGGCATTTTTTCAGACATAACAACCGAAATTAAAGCTCAAAACACTGACACAGAACTCCTTCGTGGTGTATACGATATAAAAGGCACCGTTGGATTATCAAAATTTATTTCGAATACAACCACAGTTACGTCGTTCGGCGTACCGGTGGCTATGGCAACCTTCGCATTTATCAACAAGGATGATGATTTATTGAAATCAGCCATTTATACAACTGCAGCTCTTGGTGTAAACTCTGTTTTGACTTATTCCATCAAACATACGGTAAACAGACTTCGGCCTTACAAGGCATATCCCGATGAATTTCAGGCATTAGACAACTCTACCGGCAGTTCGCCCTCA
>JAYRXP010000258.1:0-3300 GCA_041917395.1 Paludibacter sp. | reverse complement strand
TTACTAATTTACAGAAATAAAACGTGAAGCCGGGTCAGATTCTGACCCGGTTTTTTATTTTCAGTTGGTAAACCATTTTCTTACATCTATATCAAATCCGGCGCCTTGCATGTAATTAAGTGTGGCATTCCGCAAGCCTTCACCATAAAAATCCAAATCAATTTCGTTGATGGTGCTGAATGGTATTTCGTTATTCGCGAATATGTTAGCTCTCTTTTGAAGCGATTTAGCTCCTACACTTTCCGGATTTTGTCCTGATGGGCTATGAATAGTCATAGCGTAGCGATGCCAAAATGCAGAATGCAGATAGTTGTCGGCAAACAAACCGCGTACAACTTCGAGCGACTCAATTGTCTCGCGGGCAGTCTGGGTCGGAAAACCGTACATCAGATAGGCATGTGTCATAATTCCAGCTTCCGAAAGGTTTTTCATGCATTCCCGGGCTGTTTCGATGGTGATGCCTTTATTAATTAATTCCAGAATACGCGGTGATGCCACTTCTAGTCCGCCTGAAACGGCTACACAACCCGATTGTGCCAACAAATAACAGAGTTCGGGAGTAAACGATTTTTCGAAGCGAATATTAGTCCAGTAACTCACGATTAGTCCTCTTTTGAGAATTTCTTCGGCAAGTTTGCGCAAAATAGCAGGCGGTGCAGCTTCATCGGTAAAGTGAAAACCTGAAATTCCGGTTTGTTGCATTATGGTTTCCATGCGGTCAACCAAAAGTTCGACCGGGGCTTTTTCGAAACGTTTTATATAATCCAGGGTTCCATCGCAAAATGCACATTTTGCCCAGTAACAACCATGGGCAAGTGTCATCTTATTCCAACGTCCGTTGCTCCAGAGCGCATGCATTGGGTTGGTCAGTTCTATCAGATTAATATAGTTGTTTTCTAAAACTCCATCGTAATTTGGTGTTCCTGTGTCAGAAAAACGAATGTTCTCGATGCTGTCAAAATTAATGCGCTCAAGTTCGCCGGTTTCGCTTCGCAGGATAGTTCGTATGCAAGTGCCTCCGGTCAAAATACGAAGCAACGGCAATTCTCCATCGTCGAATGTGAGATAGTCAATATAATCAAATATCTTCGGGTCGCTGATTTGTCTGAGTTCGGTATTTACATAGCCGCCGCCCATTATTACTTTGGTAGATGGTGAGTGTTTTTTTAGCCATTGTGCGCAGCGTAATGCGCTGTATAAGTTACCCGGAAACGGAACGCTAAAACCAACAAAATCAGGTTTTAAGGTTTTGACCTTTTCTGAAAAAAGCGTTATAAGTAAATTGTCTATAAAACTAAGCGGTTTTTCAAGCTCCTTTTGTAATGGTTCGAACTGGGGCAGATGGAGGCAAAGTGACTCGGCATAACGAATGAGCTCAAAATGCGGATCGATATATTTTTGTATAAGTTCGCAGATATCTCTTAAAAACAAAGTACATAAGTGAGTGGCTCTGTCATGATTGCCAATTGCACCAAAGGCCCACTCCATATCATCCGTGTTTGGAAGTCGTTTTGAAACAGGCCAATAGCTCAAATCGCTGAAACGTAAAGCCAGTGAACTGTCACGTCCACTCAGAAAACACATTACCGGTTCAATATTCCGGATGTAAAATGAGGAGTGCTGACACAGAATACGATGGGGTTTGGAAAGTTTCTTTTCGAATAGTAAATCAAAAATCTTTGAAAGATTTTCGGTTGTGAAAAGTGACTCGATCAATTCGATACTCATATCAGCCTGAGATGCTGCGATATTTTGTGACCGCAGAAAGCCCAACAGTTGCATTGTGGCCGGATATGGGGTATTCAACTGTGTAAGCGGAGGCGTTATTAGCAGAATTTTCATCAAGTCTTTACACTTTGTTTTTTACTCTAAATTCAAAATTATATCTCACTCTACCCACAATACAAGTCCTTTAAGGTATTCACCCTCAGGATGATATATATTTATTGGGTGGTCGGCAGGTTGCGAAAGCTGGTGTAAAATACGTACATTTCTACCTGTTTCGGCAGCAGCACTAAAAACGGCTAATCTGAATTGCTCCTTACTCACCACTTGCGAGCATGAAAAGGTGAATAAAATTCCTCCGGGCTTTATTTTTTCCAATCCTTTTGCATTCAGTCTTTTATAACCTTTCAGCGCGTTTCGGAGCGCCTCGCGGTGTTTTGCGAAAGCTGGTGGGTCGAGTATAATTACATCGTATTTTTGTTCGTTGGCATTCAGGTATTTGAAAGCATCTTCGGCAAACGAAGCATGACGCGGATCGTTCGGGAAGTTTAGTTCTATATTTTTATCTGTAAGTTCGATGGCTTTGGCGGAACTATCAACTGAATGTACCTGTGTAGCACCTCCACGCATGGCATACACCGAAAATCCGCCGGTGTAACAGAACATATTCAGAACTGATTTTCCGTTGGAATAGCGTTCGAGTAAACTCCGGTTTTCGCGTTGGTCAATGAAAAAACCTGTTTTCTGTCCACGAAGCCAATCAACCTGAAATTGTAATCCGTTTTCGGTAGCTTTATATTCTTTTTTTATTGATCCGATTAAATAGCCATCTTCGGGATTGACAGGTGCTTTGAATGGTAATGTATTCTCCGATTTATAGTAAACGTTTTTCACTTCGGGAACGCATTCAATTATACTGTTGGCAAGCTGCATGCGGGTTTCGTGCATACCAATGGAGTGAGCTTGCATTACTGCTGTGTCGTCGTACACGTCAACAATTAATCCCGGAAGGCTATCGCCCTCACCATGAATAAGCCGGTAGGTGTTATTTGTATCCGAAACCAACCCGAGCGAAACCCGTAACTGATAAGCTTTTTCAATTTTTTGCTTCCAAAATTCGGGCGTAATTTCTTCATTTACAAAGCTTACAATACGAACAGCAATACTACCAATCTGATAATGTCCGATGGCTAAAAAATTACGGTTCGAGTCGAAAACAGAAACCAGTTCACCTTCGGAAGGTTTACCATCAATCCGCTGTATTGCTCCCGAAAAAACCCAGGGATGAAATCGTAGCAGGCTTTCTTCTTTTTTTGGTTTCAAATATACTTGTATCATATTCTGCTTTTTACAATTTCTAATTTTTTGCTTCTGCTTTTAATATCGCTGTAGCTTGCTGTTGGGCTATCTGAGCTGCATTTGCATCGGCCACAAGTTTGTCCACTTCTTTTTTTGAGAGCTTTTGTTCATGTATTAGTTGCATGTAAATAAGCAAACTTGCCCATGCATCGGTGGCTGCGTATCGTTGTTGTTGTTCTGTGAGTTCGGGACTTTCCCAGTTGGTAAGTTGTTGCG
>JAYRXP010000257.1:0-2625 GCA_041917395.1 Paludibacter sp. | reverse complement strand
ATCGGTAAAGCAAATATATTCTTAAATATCCGATTATCAAACAAAATGCATATTTTTTCAAAAAAACTACCGAAATATTTTTTCATTACAAATAAATGTAGTAAAATTGCAGTGTGAACGAAATGTAAGCAAAATGATACAATGAATCTCAATTATCTGTTTTTGTGAAAGTGAAATTGGGTTTTGTTTGGAAGTTAACTTACATAATGTCAGATTTTTTGCATTGAAAATGAGTTCTGATTTTAATGCTTTCAATCTGTAAGCAAAAGTTAGTTTTCTGTTTATCTGGTTACAATTCACGATTTATTGGTACTTTTAAAATATTTTCAAATCAACACATTATCAAATTAATATTATGAATATCGACAAACTAATCCAGCAACTCGAAGCCAAACATCCCGGCGAGTACGAGTATCTTCAGGCAGTAAAAGAAGTTTTAATGACCATCGAAGAGGAATATAACAAACATCCTGAATTTGAAAAAGCCAAAATAGCCGAACGACTGGTAGAACCTGATCGTATTTTTACCTTTAAAGTGCCCTGGGTCGATGATCGCGGTGACGTGCAGATCAATTTGGGATATCGCGTGCAATTCAATAACGCTATTGGGCCATATAAAGGTGGTTTGCGTTTTCACCCTTCAGTGAATCTGTCCATTCTTAAATTTCTGGGATTCGAGCAGATATTTAAAAATGCACTCACTACATTGCCTATGGGTGGTGGTAAAGGTGGTTCTGACTTTAATCCAAAGGGAAAATCTGACGCTGAAGTGATGCGTTTCTGTCAGGCTTTTATGCTTGAATTGTGGAAATACATTGGACCTGAAACCGATGTTCCCGCCGGTGATATTGGCGTTGGAGGTCGCGAAGTAGCCTACATGTACGGAATGTATCGTAAACTGGCGCGTGAAAATACCGGAGTGCTCACCGGCAAAAATCTGGAATTCGGAGGTTCACTTATTCGTCCTGAAGCGACCGGATTCGGAGGTTTGTACTTCGTAAAACAAATGCTTGAAACTGCCGGGCTTGATATTAAGGGCAAAACGGTTGCCATTTCCGGATTCGGTAATGTGGCCTGGGGTGCAGCGCTTAAGGCTACAGAACTTGGAGCTAAGGTTATTACCATTTCAGGACCGGATGGATATATCTACGACGAAGCCGGAATTTCGGGTGAAAAAATTGACTATATGCTCGATCTGAGAGCTACCTGTAACGATGTTGTTGCACCTTATGCTGAAAAGTTTGGTGCCGTTTTTGTTCCCGACCGCAGGCCGTGGGAGGTGAAGACTGAAATTGCACTTCCATGTGCAACACAAAATGAATTGAATGAGGCAGATGCCGAAATGCTTATAAAAAATGGAGTACTTTGTGTAGCTGAAATTTCGAATATGGGATGTACACCCGAAGCAATTGATTTGTTTCTGAAACATAAAATTATGTACGGACCGGGTAAGGCTGTTAATGCAGGAGGTGTGGCCACTTCGGGGCTTGAAATGACTCAAAACGCTATGCATATTTCGTGGACAGCTGCCGAAGTTGATGCAAAACTACATCTGATTATGAGCGAAATTCACAATCAATGTGTAAAATACGGTAAAGAAGCCGACGGTTATATTAACTATATGAAAGGAGCAAATATAGCCGGTTTCCTCAAGGTAGCTAAAGCAATGCTGGCACAGGGAGTTATTTAAACTTCCCGACCGATAAATTATTAGTACGTATAAAAACAACAAAGGCTGTCCCACAGGACAGCCTTTGTTGTTTTTATGTATATCGGTTATTTACTGAACGATGGCTTTAAAAGCATCTTCGGTATTGAATTTTGCAAACTCAATATCATTTTTAGCTTTAGCTTTGTACGCTGCATCCAAACTAACAGCTTTGCGAAGACCTGCATAAACTGCATCGCGGTTGTTTGTGCGTGCACCAACAATAGCATTCAGATACGAAGTCAAAGCATCAGGTTGAGCGATAGCGTCAAGTGTTGCACGAGCTCCGTTGTAGTTTCCATCCAAAATCTGAAGAATAGCTGCATTGTTCGAATTGGTTTTTCCGAAGAATGTTTTAGCTTTTGCATAGTCACCTTTAATGATGCTTATTGTTCCCAAAGCATTGCTCAGGTTACCTTTAGTTCCGGCGGCATTTCCAAAGCTAACTTCGGCTTTAGCCAAATCTCCTTTAGCCAGGGCAGCTAAACCAGCATTATAATTGGCATCAGCCGACGATTTTAATGAAAGCGATTTTGCAAAGTTGCGGGCAGCGTCATCAATTTTACCTTGTTGATAGTTAACCACACCTAAGTTGTTGAATGCGCGATAGCAATCAGGAGCTTTTTCAGTGGCTTTCGTATAAATAGCTGCTTTTTCACTCAAGTCCTGTGTCAGTGTAGCTGCGTAAAGCAACTCTTCCAACGATAGTTTTGAAGCACCTTCTTTTGCTAATTTAGCAATTTCAGCATCCGATTTACCTGTAACGTCAACAGTCAGTTTCAGGCGTGAACGACGAAGTTCAGGAAGAATTTGCTCAGCGATTGATTTAAATACATTCGAAAGATTCTTGATTTCACGTTCGCGTTGTTCAGGATCGGTGTACATCGACAATACGCTCAAAATAACCTGTTTGTCCT
>JAYRXP010000256.1:0-7602 GCA_041917395.1 Paludibacter sp. | reverse complement strand
GCCCGTGGAATGATGGTGGATGCCATGAAAATTCATGGCGCCGATTCGTTTGTAGGACGGCTTTCGTGCATAATTCAGGGTTCGGCCGACACTACATTCTTTATTCTGGCCGTTTATTTTGGCTCGGTAAATATTAAAAACACCCGATATGCCCTTGCATGCGGACTTTTAGCTGATTTTGCCGGAATAACAGCAGCCATTTTGCTGGGTTATCTGTTTTTCCATTAAAAAAACCAGAATTTGTATGATTCAATTTATAGCCGAAGGTGTTACAAACCCACCAATCAATAAAACGGAAGTAAAAAACTGGATAAAATCCGTGGCTCAGAGTTATGGTAAAAAAACCGGCGACATTGCTTATATTTTTTGCAACGACGAGCGCATACTACAGGTAAATAACGAGTACCTGCAGCACGATTATTATACCGACATTATCACATTCGATTACTCCTCAGAATCAACCATTTCGGGTGACATCTTCATTAGCATCGACACCGTTAAATCGAACTCTGAAACCTTCAAAACAGATTATTCAGAAGAACTTCACCGCATAATAATTCACGGCATCCTTCACCTGTGTGGCAACGATGACAAAACGCCCGAACTCAGATCCCGAATGACCGAAAAAGAAAACGCTGCCTTAAATCAGCTCAACCGATAGCCTCCTTACTGTTTATCAACTTTTTACTAACAATTCGGGCTATTGCTACATTGTCAGTACGAATGCAATATTTTGTTAAATAAAAACATTAGCACACAGGCAATTTCGATACTTTAAAAGATAATCATTACTTTTGTTCCTGCTTTTTCGCTAAACGAACAAAATTTAAACTTAAAATAAACGTTGTTATTCTGATTACTTAATTTTAGCTTGATACAAGAATGATTTTTAAATTAATTAGAATTACGTTTGCTGCGGTTTTTGTTTTCACAGTTTTCAGTGCAAAGGCACAAAACGAATATCGTTCCGAAATCGGAATTCTGGGAGGTGGAGCCTATTACCTGGGCGATGCCAACAGTCGGCTTTTCGCCAATAATCAAAAGGCTTTCGGGCTCATTTACAGGCAAAAAATCGACACCAGAATAGCTATTTCGGGAACATGGCAAAACACCAGCGTTGCGGGCGCAGGTGCAGGCGTAACGTTCGACAATCCCGTTAATGCTTTTGACCTGTGTGCTGAGTTTAATTTTTTCGATTACGACGATAAAATTTACAAGCCAAACAGCAGAAAGCAAACTGTGTTTGTGTATGCCGGAATCGGCGGAATGCTTTTCCCATACACCAATGTTTCGGGGACAAAAAACACGTTTATGTTCAGCTATCCGGTCGGACTGGGCTACAAGGTAATGCTAGGCGAACGTTTTCACCTGAATGTTATCTGGGCGCACCGCCTGCTGTTGACCGATAAAATGGAAGGACAATATCAGTTGAATAATGCAAATAACCTGAACGGGTCGAACATTCTCAACAACGATGTACTGTCGACATTCTCGGTAGGTTTGACTTATAACATTTGGAAGAAAAGCTGCAAATGTCTGCAAACAAATAATTGAACAACATCCTGATTTCAAACGTATAACACGATTCAAATATGTCGTCTTTTAAAGATAAAATTGATAAAAACCGCTTACCCAAACACGTTGCCATTATTATGGATGGTAATGGACGATGGGCAAAGGAACGTGGATACGACCGTATTTTTGGCCATCAAAATGGCGTTGTTTCGGTTCGCGAAGTGACTGAAGCCGCAGCCGAAACAGGGATCGAATACCTGACACTGTATGCTTTTTCGACCGAAAACTGGGGACGTCCACAGGCCGAGGTACATGCTTTGATGGAATTGCTTATCGACACCATCGAAAAAGAAACTCCCACACTCAACAAAAATAATGTGCGACTGCTGGCAATTGGCGATTTAAGTCGTCTGCCGGTAAACGCAGCCGAAAAACTGCAACGCTGCATTGAAGAAACAAGCAAAAACACAGGACTGGGACTCGTATTGGCACTCAGTTACTCGTCGCGCTGGGAAATAAAAAATGCCATTTTTGAAATTGGCAAGGAAATTTGCAAAGGAAACCTGAAGCCGGATGATATTACCGATGAACTTATATCGTCCTACCTGACTACCCGGGCTATCCCCGACCCCGATTTATTAATTCGCACAAGTGGCGAAACACGTATCAGCAACTTTTTACTCTGGCAAATTGCCTATACCGAGCTATATTTCACACCAACTCACTGGCCCGATTTTCGCAAGGAAAACTTCTACGAAGCTATCTGCGATTACCAATGCCGCGAACGCAGGTTTGGAAAAACTAATTAATCTAACAAGTTAGCATTCGCCGATTTACAGCAAAACACAATATGCAGTTAAAAAAACTTTTGTCCGTCATTCTTTTCATTTTTGCAGGTCAACTCATTATTGCCCAAAACACAGCAACACCCGACAGTGTTCCGGTTATCGAATACTCCAGTGCTGCTCCCAAATACGAAATTGCAGCCATCGCTGTAACCGGAGCTGCCAACTACGAAGATTTTGTGCTTATCGGCTTTTCCGGCCTTGCCGTGGGTGATGTTATCAGCGTTCCGGGCGATGCCATTACCAATGCCGTAAAACGCTTTTGGAAACAGGGCCTGTTCTCCGATGTAAAAATCTATGCAACCAAAATTCAGGACGGAAAGGTGTGGCTCAAAATAGCGTTGAAAGAACGCCCCAGGGTTTCTGAAATAAACTTTTCGGGACTTAAAAAAGGAGAAATTGAAGATCTCGAATCCAAACTCGGCATTGTAAAAGGAAACCAGATTACTCCCAATATTTCGGACAGAGCCGTAAAGGTTATCAAAAAACACATGGAGGAAAAAGGGTTTCTAAACGTGGAAGCCAATGTTTTCCAGAAAAATGACCCCAATAAACCCGGACATGTGATTGTGGATATTCAGGTTGACAAAAAACTGAAAACACGCGTTCACCAGATTGTTGTAACCGGCAACAAAGCACTGACTTTTAACCAGATAAACAAGGCTATGAAAAAGACCAACGACAACAACTGGCGTAACTTTTTCAGAACAAAAAAATTTGTAAAAGAAGAATACGAAAAAGACAAGATAGCACTGATTGAAAAATACAACGAAATTGGCTACCGCGACGCTTACATCGTTGCCGACAGCGTTGTAAAGTTCGACGACAAAAGCGTAAGCGTATATCTGACGATTGACGAAGGCAAAAAATACTACTTCCGCAACATCAAGTGGATTGGCAATACCATTTATCCTTACGATTATCTGGATATGGTTCTCGGTATCAAAAAAGGCGATGTTTACAATCAGAAACATTTAATGGAAAGGCTTCAGACCGACGAAAATGATGCGGTTAGCAAACTTTACCAGGATCGCGGATACCTCTTCTCACAAATTGAGCCCGTCGAAGTATTGATTGAGAACGACTCTATCGATTTTGAAATGCGCATTTACGAAGGAAAACCTGCCACCATCAACGAAATTAATATCAAAGGAAACACCCGTGTTTACGAACACGTTGTTCGCCGCGAGTTACGTACCAAACCCGGACAGTTATACAGCCAATCGGACATTATGCGTTCGTTGCGTGAACTGGCGCAAATGGGCCATTTCGATCAGGAAAAAATCAAACCGGACATTCAGCCCAATCAGGAAGATGGTACAGTGGATATCACCTACAACCTCGAAACGAAAGGAAGCGATCAGGTTGAGTTTTCGGCAGGTTGGGGAGCAACCGGTATCGTGGGAAGTATTGGTCTTAAGTTCAGCAACTTTGCCATTCAGAACCTTTTTCGCCCCGAAACATACCGTATTGTACCACAGGGTGAAGGACAAACATTTTCTATCAATGCACGTACAAACGGACAGTCATATACTTCGTTTAGCATGTCGTTCCTCGAACCATGGCTTGGTGGTAAGCGACCAAACTCGCTCTCCACATCCATTTATTATTCGAGCCAAACAGCTATCGCCAGCCGCTATCTACAAAGTATGCAAAACATGTACAATAGTGGTTACGGGTATTCTCCCTACGGCTATGGTGGCTATGGTAGTAGTTATGGTGGTTATGGCAGTAGTTATGGCGGTTATGGTGACTATGGTTATGGGGGTGTACCTGATTACGACCCCGAAAAATACATGCGTACGCTAGGAGCTTCAATTGGCTACGGAAAACGACTGAACTGGCCCGACGACTTTTTCACATTCTATGGAGAACTTTCGTATCAGCGATTTATGTTGAGCGATTGGTATCCACAAATGTTCCCAATGACCGAAGGACAGTTTAACAACCTCAGTCTGAACCTGACCTTAAGCCGCAACTCAATCGACAATCCGATTTTCACACGCAGTGGCTCTTCATTCTCGCTCGGGCTGAAAATTACGCCTCCATATTCGGCTCTTAATAATAAAGATTACAGCAGCACGACTATGAGCGATCAGGAACGTTATAAATGGATTGAATACCACAAATGGACATTTACCGGCAAGACATTTACGCCGCTCGATGGAGCCAACAAACTGATTTTGATGAGTCGTATGATGTTCTCGTACGTGGGACACTTTAATAAAAATGTTCAATCGCCATTCGAAACGTTCTATATGGGCGGCGACGGTATGTCGGCTTACACCAGCTACGGTACCGACTATGTGGCTATGCGCGGATACGAAAGTGGTTCGTTAACGCCTCAAAACCCTGTTACTGGCTCTTACTCCGGTTATTTATACAATAAATTCTCGTTAGAGCTTCGTTATCCGCTTTCGTTGGAGCAATCGGCTACCATTTATGCACTTACGTTCCTCGAAGCAGGTAACTGTTTCAACAAACTGAAAGACTACAGTCCGTTCGATCTGAAACGTTCGGCAGGTGTGGGTGTGCGTATCTTCCTGCCAATGTTCGGTATGATGGGAATTGACTGGGGTTATGGCTTCGACAAAGGTGTAGACGGAAAACAGGGCGGTAGCCAGTTCCACTTTGTGTTAGGACAGGAGCTTTAGTAATTGATAATGAACAATTGAAAATGCATAATTGATAATTTATTTTTTGGCAAAGTATTTGCTTAGCTCAATTCAGCTATTCATTTAAAAATACATTTATATGAAAAAATTATTTATAACATTAGGTCTTGCAATCGGAATGTTTTGGTCGGCAAACGCACAGAAATTTGCTATGGTTGATATGGAATATATTATGAAAAACATTCCTTCATTCGAAACTGCTAACGAGCAAATCAATCAGATTTCGAAAAAATGGCAATCGGAAGTGGAACTTCAGTTACAGGAAGTGCAGAAAATGTATAAAAACTACCAGACTGAACTCGTATTTTTGTCCGAAGACATGAAAGTAAAACGCGAAGAAGAAATTATCGCCAAAGAGAAAGAAGCCAACGAGCTGAAAAAGAAATACTTCGGTGCTGATGGCGAATTATTCAAGAAACGTCAGAGCCTGATGAAACCAATTCAGGACGAAGTATATGCTGCCATTCAGGAAATAAGCAAAGACAAGGATTACAGCATGGTTTTCGATAAAACCTCGTCGATGAACATAATCTTCACCTCTCCCAAGCTGGACATCAGCGATTTGGTACTTCAGAAATTAGGTTATTCAAAATAATTTTTTAACTTTGTAAGATTAAACGAAAAAATATCAATTTAAATATCAAAACAAGAAACATGTTAAAGAAAATTGCTTTAGTTGTGCTATGCGCACTCCCCGTAGGTCTTTTTGCTCAGGATGCAAAATTTGGACATATCAATTCGCAGGAAATTATATCGCTAATGCCTGAAGTTGCCAATATCGAAAAAACGATAGACGAAGTTGGCAAACAATACGAAGGTGAAATAATGAAAATGCAGGAAGAATACAACGCCAAGGTAAAAGAATTCCAGGCAAAACAGGACAGTATGCCCGAAGGTATCAAAAAAGTACGCGTGAGCGAAATTCAGGAAATTGAAACCCGCGTAAACACTTTCCGTCAGACTGCTTATCAGGAAATTCAAAAAAAGCAACAGGATTTGTTTGTTCCTATCCGCGATAAAGTAACAAAAGCTATCAACGATGTAGCTGTTGAAGGTAAATTCACTTATATCCTCGACTTAGGCTCGCAGGCTATTATTTACAAATCACCTACTTCAAACGATATTACTGCTGCAGTTAAAAAGAAACTCGGTTTGAAATAACAACATTTATTCCGATAATAATACAGCCTCAATCCGAAACCGGATTGAGGCTGTATTATTTTACAAAAGATATGTTTTACTCCACATACAGAATACTTGCCGACGAAGGTGCAACTGTAAATGTGGTGCCGCTTACGGGTTTTATTCCATTCAGATTAATTTGTCCGTCGTGGCATACCAGATTCCAGTTTGCTTCGGGGATATTGAGGCTCACCGCCTTTCGGTTTCCATTCAGGATAACCAGAATATCTTTCCAACTGTCGCCATTTACATGGTCGGTAAGTTTATAGGCAACCACATTTTGAGGTATGGAATCCATAAAAGTCAGCTGTTTCTGAATAAGATCTGCGTTGGGAATGCGGAAAGCTGCATGTGCTTTACGAAGCGCAACCAGTCCCTGATAATACGTAAACACATCCTTGTTTTTAGTTTTGAAATCCCAGTCGATGCGGTTAATCGAATCGGGCGACTGATAGGTATTATGCACACCTTTTTTGTTTCGGTACACTTCCTCGCCAGCATAGATAAACGGCACACCCTGCGAAGTGAACACAATAGTCTGAGCCAGTTTATTAAAACGCACTAATTCCGCATCAGTGGTTCCTGCCGGTTTCGATTCCTTCAGTTTATCAACCAGACACATATCGTCGTGACACGACACATAATTGATACTCTGTGTGGGCTGATTCACATAAGGAGCTTTCGAATAAATGGGTTTTGTATAATCAATTTGTGCGTGCTGCACCCCTCCCACAATTCCGAATTTTACACTTTCTTCCAGACTGTCGGTACCCGAAACAAAACCCGGAATTTCGGCATGCATCCAGCTACCTTTCAACGCATCGCGAATATCGTCGCTAAACACGGCTATTCCGTTGAGCTGTTTTGCATTTTTCTTTACTGCCCTTTTTTCCTCAGCCAGTGGTGATCCGGCAGCTGTCCAGCCCTCACCATAGATAAAAATTGTAGGATCAATTTTATCCAGCGCCGCACGTATTTCGTTCATGGTTTCGATATCGTGAATGCCCATCAGGTCGAACCGGAATCCATCCACGTGATATTCAGTAGCCCAGTACACCACCGATTCAATCATAAATTTACGCATCATGGGGCGTTCGGAGGCTGTTTCGTTTCCACAACCCGATGCATTCGACCAGGTACTGTCGGCATTCTGACGATAGAAATATCCCGGAGCAAGTAAATTCAGATGTGATTCTTCGCCTGTAAATGTATGGTTATAAACTACATCCATTATCACGCGGATTCCTGCTTTGTGGAGCGACTGAACCATTTGTTTAAATTCACGGATACGGCAGGCAGGATCGTGCGGATTCGTAGAGTAACTTCCTTCCGGAACGTTGTAATTCAATGGATCGTAACCCCAGTTGTATTTGTTTTCATTCAGT
>JAYRXP010000255.1:0-1889 GCA_041917395.1 Paludibacter sp. | reverse complement strand
TGTAAACGACGAAGCAGTTGGTTTACTTGCCGAATTAATAAATGCACCTGCGGGCACATTAAAAACGTAAGAAGCATCCGTTTCGATACCGCTGTAGTTTATTGTTACCGTTGCACCCTGAATTTGTATATTTTCGGCAGGAATTATTTGATCACCAATCGTAATATTTCCGGTGCCACGGGTTACGTTCTCAGAAAAAGTAAGCACAAGCGACCCGGCCGGGCAGGGAATCACATCTCCATTTGCATAGTTGGAAGCGTTGAGCAACGGAATTACCTCCGAAGTATTACCGTACACAATCAAATCGTGCAGGTATGCATTCTGAGAGGCCATATTCCCCTGGAAACGAAGACTGACATTGGTTTTATTTATATCAAACGTGTTGGATTGTCCACCGGCAGCTGTTGTATTGGCATTAAGAAGCACCACCCAATCGGCGTCACCATCGCCTTTGGCACTGATAATACAACCGCGTGTACCGCCCGTGTACGAGTGTTTAAACGTTACTTTGGTAACATTGGGCAGACCGGACACGATAAAATACTGACTTGCAGGATCGACTTTGTTTGTCTGAATGGCTCCCGGTGTGGTTACTCCATTGTCGCTTTTGGCAACATAGGCGGGCATCACGGCACAGTTCATCCATTTGTAAACAATGGGATCGCCATACAAAGTAGTGCCCGCAAGCTCTGTTTCGGTGGCAACTGCGTTCGACGCCGTCCAGTTCTGAAAATTTTGATTAAGAATAACCTGTTCGGTGGCAAGTAAATTGACACACGCGAAAAATAACACAAACGCTGCAAGTGGTAATTGTAATCTTTTCATAAAATAGTATTTTTAAAAATCTTCAAGACAAAAATACTACATAACGCCACTGAGTGGTGTTCAAAAATTGGCTTTATATGTGGATAAACTGACGAAAAAAAATGGACACTGACAATTGTCAGCGTCCATTCTCAAATTATTAATTGATTCCGGATTACAAAATAACCTTTGTTACCTGATTGTTCGACTTAACAAACAAAATTCCTTTTACAGCAAGTGTAAATGTATTTTTGCCTGACTGAGCCTGTTTTGTATCTACCAACTGACCAACAGCATTGTAGATGGCTACTGTAGCTGTTTCAGGAGTTTCAACTATCAATTTACCACTGACTGTATATATTTTGGCATTGTTTTTAACCAAAGCAACTCCTGTACCAGTGCTGGTTGTTACACTAATCGTGTTCGAAACCGACGAAGTTACATTTGCATTTTTAGCCGTTACCGTATATTTATAAGTTGCACCTGCATCCAATCCGGTAAGAGTTTTGCTGTTTTCGCCGGTTACAGTAAATGGTGAGCCAGCGATAGGTGTGCTCGAAACAGAAGTAGCATTCATGGTGTGCGAACCTAAGTTTGAAACTACATCTTGACTGTATTGTGTCCATTCCGATTCTAAAGTTGTAAATGCTGATGCTCCTGTTCCTGTTGGATTGATAGTAACTCCACCAGTAACAGTTGGTTTTCGAACTAATGTTTTATTCTCTGTTGAGTATGAATTGGAAGTCCATGCATTACTCGGTCTATCTCCAATTCTACCAAAAATATCTACAAAGCCTGAAGGAGAAATCTTATACAATGCAATTGCATCATCTCCATTAAAATTTATAACAGAACTCAATGAAGTCGCATTACCAGAATAAGTAGATGAATTTGAGTTTTTATAGACAATTGTTGTTCCATTTACAAGCGTACCACTTAAGGTTGATTCGAATGAAACTGTTGAACTGCCATTTGAAAATAATTGTAGTTTATAGTTAGATAATTCAACATCTACTCCTGTTCCATTAAAAATCTCAATATACTTCTCGTACGAACCTGACCCTTCAACATATTCCGAAATAAAC